>JAFDIX010000214.1 GCA_019307805.1 Deltaproteobacteria bacterium
AGCGCCTGCCCCGGTCCCTGCACACCATACCCGAGGACGGCGACGGTTTCATCCTGAAGAATTTCCCTTGCCTTGTGCAGGGGGAATTCATCCTCTGTAACCACATTTTCCAGTGTTCCACCAAAATCTATTTCTGCCATAATATCTCCTTTCCGTATCTTCTCAAGTTGTCAGGTTCACGGTTCATGGTTCACGGTTGGTCGCCCTGCGCTCCTCATATTTCTTGAGATATTTGATATAACCACGAACGGCAGTCCCGCCACGCGGGATTCGTCTGGCCGGCTCGTAGACATCTTTGAATTCGCCGGGCGATATGTACTTTCCAGAGGTTATTGGGTTCAAGGTTCACGGTTGGTTGCCTTATCTACATACTGGTCTATGTTCATCCTTTTTTAACCTTGAACCTTGAACTCTTGAACCGTGAACCTGAGTAATTACTCCTTTCCTATCTTTTCTCCCGGCCCAAAGCAACCACGCCGGTCCGGGCAATCTCCTTGATGCCCATGGGTTTCAGAAGGTTGAGCAGGGCCATGAGTTTTCCCTCATCTCCACTCATCTCCAGTAACCTCAATGATATAATAGTTGCTGCTTATATCCACAATGCGAGATCGAAAGATGTCCACCATGCGGAGGATTTCAGCACGGTACTCGGGCTTGGCCCGCACCTTGATCAGGGCCATCTCCCGCTGGACAAATTCGGTGTCCGTAAAATCAATGACCTTCAGGACGTTGATCAGCTTGTTGAGCTGCTTTTTGATTTGCTCGACAATGAGCATGTCCCCATAGGCCACCAGGGTAATGCGTGAGACGTTGGGATCGGTGGTTTCAGACACGCACAGGCTGTCAATATTGAAACCCCTTCCGCTGAAAAAACCCGCCACACGTGATAGTACTCCGGGTTGGTTGTCAACCAGGAGAGAAAGAATATGTTTTTCCGTTCCATTATCGGTCATGGTGAACCCCTTATTTGGTTATACAAAACCGGTTCAAAGCGATTGTTTTTTGTTTGGGATTTGTTATTTGAAATTTCAACAAAGCAAATCCCCTCTGGGGATAACCAAAGCCTGGTCCTCTGGACCAGGATTCTTTATATCATTCATAAAGTCCCTTCACCGCCTATAACAGGAGCATGTCCGTAATGGGTGCTCCCGCAGGGACCATGGGATAGACACTCTCCTCACGTTCCACGATAAAATCCATGATCACGGGCCTTGGAGTGGAGAGTCCTTCCTTGAGGACGGGCACCACCTCTTCCGGCTTCTCAGCCCGGAGTCCCACCGCACCATAGGCCTCTGCCAGTTTTACAAAGTCAGGGGCGCAATCCATATCCGCGCAGGCGTAGCAGCTGTCAAAGAAAAACTCCTGCAGCTGACGCACCATTCCAAGGTACCGGTTGTTCAGGATGACCACCTTTACCGGGAGGCCGTACTGCATGGCCGTGGCCATCTCCTGGATGTTCATCTGTATGCTGCCGTCCCCTGCGATATCGACGACCAGTTTGTCAGGGTACGCGGCCTGGGCACCGATGGCGGCAGGCAGCCCAAATCCCATAACCCCCAATCCCCCGGATGTAATGAAGCGGTGGGGGCGATCGAAATGGTAATACTGGGCAGCCCACATCTGGTTCTGCCCCACCTCCGTGGTGATAATGGCCTCACCCTTGGTCAGTGCATATAATTGCTCCACGACGTACTGGGGTTTAATCGTGTCCTTCTGCACATAGCCGAGGGGATTTGTCGCCCTCCACTCTTCGATCTTCCCCAGCCAGGCGCGGCGCTTCTGTTTGAGATTTCCCAGGGCTTCCTTTTTCAAAAGGCCGTTGAGCTTTTCCAGGGTGATTTTACAATCACCCACGATGGGGATCGTCACCGGGATGTTTTTCCGAATGGAGGTGGGATCAATATCGATGTGAACAATCTTGGCATTCTTTGCAAACACGGAGGTCTTTCCCGTCACCCGGTCATCGAAACGGACGCCGATGGCAATGATAAGGTCCGCCTTGCTGATGGCCATATTGGCGCGGTAGGTCCCATGCATCCCCAGCATGCCCAGCCATTGGGGATCGGTTCCCGGATAGGCACCGAGGCCCATGAGTGTCGTTGTCACCGGGGCATGGATTTTTTTCGCCAGTCTGGTGAACGCCTTTGATGCCTCTGAAATAATAACGCCGCCCCCGGCAAAGACCAGCGGTCTCTTGGCCTCTTTAATCAACTTGACGACCTTGGGCAGCTGCTTCACGTTTGGCGTGTATGTGGGGCTGTAGGACTTGAGGGAGACCTCCTTCATGGGTGTGTAGATGGTGCTCCCCTGCTGGACGTCCTTTGGCAGGTCCACGAGGACCGGGCCCGGGCGACCGGAACGGGCAATGTAGAAGGCCTCCTTGAGAATCCTGCCCAGATCATCCACATTCTTGACAAGGTAGTTGTGCTTCGTGCATGGCCTGGTAATGCCGACGATATCCACCTCCTGAAAGGCATCGTTCCCTATGAGGTCCACATTGACCTGCCCGGTCAACACCACGATGGGGATGGAGTCCATATAGGCCGAAGCGATCCCTGTCACCGTATTGGTGGCACCCGGACCCGAGGTCACAAGACACACCCCGACGCCCCCTGTGGCACGCGCGTAGGCATCCGCCGCGTGCACGGCACCCTGCTCGTGGCGCACAAGGATATGCTGAATATCCGTTTTGAGCAGTTCGTCATAGACATCGAGGACGGCACCCCCCGGATATCCGAAGATGGTCTTCACGCCCTCTTCTTCCAGCACCTTTATAATGATATTTGCTCCTGTCAGTTTAATAGCAATCACCTCTTTTCTTTTATTTAAATACCGCGCCTTCGCTGGCCGACAACACCCCCTGGGCATATCGGCGCATATACCCCTTTGTTATCCTGGGCTCCGGTTGTTTCCACTCTGAAAGACGACTTTTGATCTCTTCATCGGACAGCCGGACCTCGATCTTTTTGTTTGCAATATCGATAAGGATACTGTCCCCGTCCCTAAGCGCGGCAATTGGCCCCCCTTCCATGGCCTCCGGGGACACATGCCCGATGCAGGCGCCCCGGGTGCCCCCTGAAAAGCGACCGTCCGTAATCAGGGCCACATCGGTATCCAGACCCATTCCCGCAATCGCCGAAGTGGGGGTGAGCATTTCCCGCATCCCCGGACTTCCCTTGGGCCCTTCATAACGGATGATGAGCACCTCGCCCTTGTTGATCTTGCCGCCCGTAATGGCTTCCGTGGCATCTTCTTCCGATTCAAAGATCCGCGCCGGCCCCTCGTGAAACCGCATCTTTTCCGAAAGGGCGGATTGCTTTACCACACAACCCCCCGGCGCCAGATTTCCGTAGAGCACGGCCAGCCCCCCTTCCTGGTGGAAGGGGTTGTCCACACCTCTGATCACCTCGGGATTGCGATTGACAGCCCCTTTCATAATCTCCTTTACGGGTTGACCCGTCACGGTCATGCAGTCTCCATTGATTGCTCCGATGCCGGAGAGTTCCTTGAGGACTGCATAAATACCTCCTGCCCGATCCAGGTCCTCCACATGGTCCTTGCCCGCGGGACTGAGAAAACAGAGATTCGGTGTTCTTTCGCTGACCTCGTTGACCGTTTTGAGATCAAAGGGAATACCCGCCTCCTGGGAAATGGCCGAGAGATGGAGAACGGTGTTGGTAGAACATCCCAGGGCCATATCCACGGCAAGGGCGTTGCGAAAGGCCTGCTTTGTCATGATCTGCCTCGGGGTAATTCCCTTTTCCAGGATACGGACCGACTGCATCCCGGTTTCCTTGGCAAGCCGAATACGGGCAGCCATCACGGCCGGGATGGTGCCGTTCCCCGGAAGGGCCATTCCGATCGCTTCGGTCAGACAGTTCATGGAATTTGCCGTAAACATCCCCGCACAGGAACCGCAGGTGGGGCATGCCTGGTCTTCAATACGGGAGAGCTCCTCCATATCCATTTTCCCCGCGTGTACGGCACCGGCAGCCTCGAAGACCGTTATCAGATCAATTTTTTCATCCGCCCGGTCCGGATGCCGACCCGCCAGCATGGGTCCTCCACTGACGAAAATAGCGGGAATGTCCAGCCTTGCCGCGGCCATGAGCATGCCCGGAACAATCTTGTCGCAGTTGGGCACCAGGACGAGGGCGTCGAAGGCGTGGGCCATGGCCATCACTTCAATGGAATCGGCGATCAATTCGCGGCTCGCCAGGGAGTATTTCATCCCTTCGTGATTCATGGCAATGCCGTCGCAGACGCCGATGGTTCCGAACTCTACAGGGACGCCTCCCGCCATGTAAATGCCCGCCTTGACCGCTTCAACGATGCGGTTCAGATGAATATGGCCGGGAATAATCTCATTGGCGGAGTTGGCAATGCCGATCAACGGTTTTTCAAGCTCCGTATTCGTGTACCCCATGGCCTTGAAAAGGGCCCGATGGGGGGCACGGTCAATGCCCTTCTTTACCATATCGCTCTTCATTGTGTGCGCTCTCCTTTCCGTGTTTTACCGGCGAAGCTCTGAGTCAAACCCGCAGTTTGGGAAACTTACATGCCATTGCTTGAGGCCGAGTGATGCTTGATACTGGTTTCTGGATGCTGGATAAGAACGAATCCCCTGCTTTTTCTAGCATCCAGTATCCGGCATCCAGCATCTTTTCACTTTTTACACCGCAATATATTAAAGCTTGACGTTACTTTTGAGATCTTGAGCTATGAAGCCCCTTATAGCGTCCCGCCGGCTTTGAGATAATCCACCATACCACCCGCCTGAACGATTTTCATCATGAAGTCCGGGATGGGTTTGGCCAGGAAAGGGCTCCCGTTTTCCCCCTTTTTGATTTCTCCCGAGCCCAGGTCCACCATGATCTGATCCCCTTCCTCAAAGACCTCCCAGGCTTCCCCGGACTCCAGGAGGGGGAGGCCGATGTTAAATGAATTTCTGTAAAATATCCGCGCAAAACTCCCTGCAATAACCAGACTGATCCCGGCCTCCTTGAGGGCCAGAGGGGCATGTTCTCTGGATGATCCGCAACCGAAATTGGTCCCGGCGACGATGACGTCCCCCGGATGCACCGCTTTATGGAAATCGGTCCTCACATCTACAAAGCAGTTCTCGGCAAGCGTTCGTTTATCCCATACACTGAGGAACCTTGCAGGAATAATAATATCCGTATCCACGTGATCGAACTTCCATACATTCCCTTCACATTTCATCCTCTACAATCCTCCACCATCTCCCATTTTCATATTTCATTCCTTACACTCACGCCTGTCCAAAATTGGATCTTCACCACGGAGGCACAGAGGCCACAGAGAAAACTTTTTGTTTGTCGGGAGATACCGACAAACAAAAATATTATGCACTGAAATCCCTGGATGTTGGACTATCACGGCCAATTCTTCGGGCATGAGGCTTTCAGAACATAGCCATCACAATTTGATTCTAAAGATTCTTTTCGTCTATCGGTATCCCCCGATAGACGAAAAAATGGATCCTTCATCTCAGTGCTCTCTGTGTCTGTGGTAAATCTGATCTTTAAAGATATCATTCTTAAAAGATAAATAAATGTCTAAAGTTCTTCAGGAGATCCGATCCTTCCCAGAACCGCCGAAGCCGCAGCCACCGCAGGACCCGCCAGATAGACCTCGCTTTTGGGATGTCCCATCCGACCCAGAAAGTTCCTGTTGGTTGTTGAAACGGCCCGTGCAGCAGGGTGGGCCGATCACCCCTCCTGCCTCCACCAGGGTCTCAAGGATTCCTTCCTGAATTGCCTCCCGGTAGATTTTTGAAGAACCGGGAATGACGATGAACCGGGTTCCCTTGGCCGTTGTTTTTCCTTTGAGGATTTCGGCTGCCGTGCGCAGGTCATCCAGGCGTCCATTGGTGCACGACCCGATGAAAACCTGGTCAATGGGGATGTCCCCGGCCTGGGAGATATGCCGAACATTGTCCGGTGAATGGGGAAAGGCCACCTGCGGTTCTATCTGGCCCACATCTATCTGCATCACGCTCTCGTAGGTTGCATCCGCATCGCCGGTGTAGTATACGGGCTCCCGCTTTGCCCGCTGGGCAACGTAGTTGCGGGTAATTTCATCCGGCTCAATAATACCACTCTTGCCGCCGGCCTCCACAGCCATGTTGCACATGGTAAGTCGCTGGTCCATGGGGAGTGTCTCAATGACCGGGCCTGCAAACTCCAGGGTCTTGTAGGTGGCGCCGTCTACGCCCAACTGACCGATGGTGAACAGTATAAGGTCCTTTCCACCGACCCATTTCCGCAGTTTTCCCTCGTACTCCACACGGATCGTTGGCGGGACCCGGAGCCATGTCCGGCCCGTCGCCATAATCACACCGATATCCGTGCTCCCGACCCCGCTTGAAAATGCACCAAGGGCCCCATAGGTGCATGTATGGCTATCGGCCCCAATGACCAGATCCCCGGGGAGGACCAGCCCCTTTTCGGGAAGGATGACATGCTCTATGCCCCCCTGCCCCAACTCAATATAGTGTTTGATGCCCTGGGCCTCGGCAAATTCCTTCATTACCTTGGCCTGCTCGGCCGAGGGGATGTCCTTGTTGGGAACAAAATGGTCTGACACCAGGGCGATCTTTTCGGTATCAAAGACCTTCTCCACCCCTATCTCCCGGCACACATCGATGGCCAGGGGGGCGGTAATGTCGTTGGCAAGGGCCAAATCCACCTGGGCGGAAATCAAATCTCCCGGCGCCACAGAATCAAGATTCGTATGGGCCGCCAGAATCTTCTCGGTAATGTTCATAGGTCTCGTCATTGTTCACTCCATTGTTTTCTTTCACAGCGCACTCTCATTAAGTGACAACCTGGGATTTTGCTTCAGATACTCCAACCGGTTCAGGCCATGAATAAAGGCCTTGGCACTTGCCGTAATGATGTCCGGGTCTGCACCTTTGCCAAGGGCCACCACACCGTTTTCCTTAAGACGGACGGTCACTTCTCCCTGGGCGTCCATCCCGCCGCTGATGGCAGTGACCGAAAACCGAAGCAGACTGGAATGGGTCCCTGTCATTTTGGCAATGGTATTGAAGGTGGCATCAATGGGGCCGACGCCGAATCCTGCACTCTGGGCCTCCTCGCCGTCAATGCGCAGCTTGACCGTTGCCGTGGGCACCGCCACCGTGCCGCTCACCACATTGAGATATTCGAGCTGGAAGCGGCTCGGCACCCGCAGGATCTCTTCGGCCACCAACACCTCGATATCCTCATCAAGGATCTCCTTGCGTTTGTCCGCCAGTTCCTTGAATCTGTCAAACAGCCGGTTGAGGTCATCCCCATCAATCTCGTAGCCCATGTCTGTAAGCTTCTGTTTGAAGGCATGTCTGCCGGAGTGCTTGCCGATCACCATACGATTGCTCTTGAGCCCAACGGTTTCCGGCTCCATGATTTCATAGGTCATTTTGTTCTTCAGCACCCCGTCCTGGTGGATGCCCGCCTCGTGGGCAAAGGCATTTGCGCCGACAATGGCCTTATTCGGCTGAACCACAATCCCTGTAACCATACTCACCAGCCGGCTCGTAGGATAGATCTCCCGGGTATCCAGGTTCGTTTCAAGCTGCAGGTGTTCCCTGCGTGTAAAGAGGCTCATCGCCACCTCTTCCAGGGAAGTGTTCCCGGCCCTCTCTCCGATGCCGTTGATGGTGACCTCGGCCTGCCGCGCTCCCGCCTCGAGCCCGGCCAGGGTGTTGGCCGTAGCCAGACCCAGGTCATTGTGACAGTGGATGCTCAACACCGTCCTGTCCATGTTGGGGGTATTCTCGCGGACGTAGGCGACAAGTCTGCCGAATTCGTCAGGCACCGCGTAACCCACCGTATCCGGGAGATTCACCGTGGTTGCCCCCGCCTCAATGGCAGCCCCAAAGACCCGACAGAGATAATCCGGGTCACTGCGGGAACCATCCTCTGCTGAGAATTCCACATTGTCGGTGAATGATTTGGCATGGCGGACCGCCTCTATGGTCGCCTCGACCACCTCGTCCCGCGTCATCCGGAGCTTGTGTTCCAGGTGAATATCCGAGGTGGCGATAAAGGTGTGTATCCTGGGATTGACCGCGTCCTTAATGGCCCCCCAGGCAAGGTCAATATCTTCTTTCGAGGCCCTGGCCAGTGCCGTTACCTGGCATTTTTTAATTTTCCCGGCAATGAGCTTCACGGCTTCAAAATCACCCGGCGACGCTGCCGGGAAACCCGCCTCCATGGCATCCACTCCCAGCTTTTCAAGCTGTATGGCCAGCCGGAGTTTTTCCGCGGCATTCATACTGGCTCCCGGGGACTGCTCACCATCCCTCAGGGTTGTATCGAAAATAACGATTCGGTTTGACATGGGATAACCTCCTTGTTTCTCTGCTCTTCCTATTGTCTGAAAATGAAAATTCGCTCCGTTCCTTTGTCTGGTAAGCTATCCCCTAAGGACCCCCCGCAGATTCCCATGGGGCTGGGTATCTGCGGCAGGTTTCTCCCTGTCCTGTGTTTCTTCTTTTTCCATGGTCTCCTGCCCGATTAATCCCTTTGACAGCTTGTACTGGACACTGTCCACCAGGGCCTGCCAGCTTGCCTCGATGACGTTCTGGGACACCCCGATGGTGGACCAGATTTCCCGTGAATCCCTGGACTCGATCTGGACCCTCACCTTTGCAGCGGTGCCGTCGGTCCCCTCGATCACCCGAACCTTGAAATCCACCAGGCCCATTTCTTCGATCTGGGGGAAAAACTTATTGAGGGCCTTGCGCAGGGCGTTGTCAAGGGCATTCACCGGCCCCTCCCCCTCGGCCGCTGTGATCTCATGGTCATCCCCCACGGAGATCTTGATGGTTGCCTGGGAGGTGCTCGCTCCGGTGCGGTTTTTCTCGATGGTGACCCTGAAGGATTCGAGTTGAAAAGGCTCCTCGAACTGTCCGGTCACTTTCTTGATCAGGAGTTCCAGGGACCCCTCAGCCGCATCGAATTCGTATCCCTGATCCTCCAGCCGCTTGATCTCCTCCACGATCCTCTGGCTGTCATAACCGTTCCCGCCCAGGGTGATATCCATCTCCCGTGTCTTGTACTCAATATTGCTCTTTCCCGACAGGTCCGATACCAGAACCCGCCTGCGGTTCCCCACCTGTTCGGGTTCCAGGTGCTCGTAGGCAGTCGGATTTTTTAAAATGGCGCTCACATGGACGCCGCCCTTGTGGGCAAAGGCACTCTTCCCCACAAAGGGCCGCTGGTTCAGCGGTGGCACGTTGGCCACTTCACTGACATAGCGGGAGAGTTCTGTCAGTTTCTCGAGGTCTTCGGACGGCAGGCAGGAGTGGCCCATTTTCAGTTGGAGATTCCCCAAAACCGCGACCAGGTCCGCATTTCCACAGCGCTCCCCATATCCGTTAATGGTCCCCTGTACCATGGTTGCGCCTGCCTGAACCGCTACCAGGGAATTGGCAAGGGCCAGGCCGCAGTCATTGTGGGCATGGATGCCAAGGGGCACCTTTATCTGTGCAGCCACTTCTTCCACGGTGGCCTGTATTTCATGAGGCAGGCTCCCTCCGTTGGTGTCGCACAGGACAATAATCCCGGCTCCCCCCCTGGCAGCCGCGTTGACCGTTTCCAGTGCGTAGGCGGGATTGCGTTTGTAACCATCAAAGAAATGTTCTGCATCATAGATCACTTCCCGCCCCTGTTGTCCCAGGTAGGACAGGGTCTCTTCAATCATGGCCAGGTTTTCCTCCAGAGTCACCCCGAGGATATCCGTGGCATGGAGATCCCAGCTCTTCCCAAAAATAGTCAAGGTCTCCACTTCCGTACTCAGGAGGGCCTTGATGTTCTCATCATCTTCCGGGTGGGTCCTGCTGCGCCTCGTGCTTCCAAAGGCCGTGAGCCGGGCTTTGTGAAACCGGACTTTGCGGGCCATCTCAAAGAAGCGCGCGTCCTTGGGGTTGGAACCGGGCCACCCCCCTTCCACATAATGAATCCCGAACCCATCAAGCTTCTTTGCTATTCGAAGTTTATCCTCGGCCGACAGGTTGACCTGTTCCCCCTGGGTTCCATCCCTGAGGGTCGTGTCATAGAGAAAGATTTGCTTTGCCATGTGAATTGCTCCGGGTAGTCAAAAAAAAATCCGTTATCAGGCTTGGCCTGATAACGGATTTTGTGAGGATCGCTCTTAAATCATTTAGTCATTATCAGGCCGGGGCATCTGGTATGGATAAGCCCAAGAAGTAGCAATAGGGGTACAAGGACTCCTATTGCGCTGCTAATGACGATAATGCTGTGGTTCAAATACATCATAATTTTTAAACACCTGAATAATCGAAACTGAATATATACCCTTATTATAGGAAAAACCCCCTGTCAACTACTTTTTTTCAATTGTCCCTTCCGTGGATACCTCGACGCGGCACACGGCACAAGGCGTACGGCACACGCGTCAGACATCCCTTGCGCCGTGCACCTTATGCCGTCATCCATGCCCAAGGGTTCTGAATCGGAGAGCCAGCGCCACTGGAGGCTGATGGGAAATCCCCAGATGCAAGGCATCCGAAACCGGGGACCCGCCCGCAGGGTGGGGAGTCCTCGCGAAGCGCGGACAAATCCCGAGGAATGAGGCGTACATATAGGTACGCTGCAGTGACGAGGGATGAGGATAATCCGCCTGAGGCGGACCGATGGGGGTTTTCCGACTGCCTCCTAATAGACTTCAATCCCTTCCGGGATACCTCCCCCAAATTCCTTCATGGTCTCCGCGGCAATGCCCAGCCCGTGCTGGATATGACTTGCCTCGATCCCGGGAATACCATAGGCATAGAAAAGGACATTTCGGGTCTCCTCCCGAACCCTTGTCTTTTCGTCCGCCCCCTGGCAGAGCACACAGACAATTTCCTTCCCATCCCTCAGAACGATTTCCCCTTTCTTTGTGGTCATTTCCCTTCCCCCCATACCATTGCAGATTTCTCCTTCCCGGGCCACATCCAGAATCAAATCTCCATCAAAACAGTCAAAGTCTGTCACCGCCACCAGAATCCCGGCACACATCTCCGCCATGAAATGGGCATCCACCATGAGGTTATAGCGGGGAAATCCGCTGTGAATAGTCCTTTTCAGATGCTTTGGCAAGGGGCATGGAAACCCAAAATCATCAAAGAAAAGATCATAGGTGCCTATCCTGTGAGAAATCTCCGCCAGGGTCTCCCGCTTTCTCATCTTCCGCAGCACCTTCCTTTTGTACTGATCAAAACCCGGAGGATTGAGAGGGGTTTGACACCCGGTAATGAGGGTCAGCCCAAAGGCCGTTCCGGGATACCTTCTTTCATAGTCTTCTGATTTTTTGAAATTCCTGAAAGCCATGCGCCCTCCCTCGAGTATCTCATTTTGATTCCGGGAAATACTTTAACCCCATTCCCTCTTTTTCCCATAACTTTTTGTTGCAAATGAAAGACGAATGCCCGATGCTGACTCCGAAAATCCCCCCAACCCCCCTTTATTAAAGGGGGGCATCACAGACGCAGCCGAAGCCGGGTCCGCTGCAGGCGGGTGTAAAACGACTCGACATGAACTCGCCGAATGTGGGGATCGAGGGGGAATGAGAGCTGAAGTACCTTTGGCCATCCCCCTTTTTTAAAGGGGGATCGAGGGGGATTTCCTTGAATGCCCATCTTTTCCGGAGAAGGTAAACAATTCTTATGAACAGCGTGTTGCAATCTCGCAGGATCTATTACGGTTGGGTCATCGTCGGAATCGGCCTCCTTTCCATGGGTTTCTGGTTTGGAATCAGGGCCACTTTCTCTGTTTTTTATGTGGCCCTCCTGGAGGAGTTTTCCTGGGGCAGGGGGGAATCGGCAGGGGTTCAGTCCGCGGCACTGATCACCTATACCTTCATGGCCCCCTTTATAGGCGGCCTGATTGACCGCTACGGACCTCGCCGCATCATTCTTCCGGGAATTGTGATACTCTCGCTGGGGCTGGCCCTGTGTGCCTCGGTCAATTCACTGGCACAGTTCTACCTCTTTTACGGTGTCGTGGTGGGGGCCGGCGTGACGAGCATCAGCATTGTCTCCTACACCCCCATCCTTGCCCACTGGTTCGAAAAAAAGCGCGGCCTTGCCAGCGGTATAGCCGTTTCCGGCTCCGGACTCGGCACCTTTCTCCTGGTGCCCTTCTCCCAATACTTCATTATCCAGTGGGGATGGCGTTCCACCTTTTTGGCTTGGGGGGTCCTTGTCTTTATCATCCTCTTCCCGGTGACACTCCTGTTTCTGAGGTACAGGCCCCAGGACATGGGCCTTCTCCCGGATGGTCTTCAAAAACCCCTGCAAAAGCCTGACGTTCAATCAGAAGAGAGGGCCCCCAGCCCCCCGGGCCGGGAATGGACCCTTCGGCATGTCATAAAATCGGGGAGGTTCTGGTGTCTTGTCGCCTTTACCGCGCTATCCCTGGTCGGCGTCTATATTATCTTTGTCCATAGTGTTCGCTTTCTTGTGGATATGGGCGTCGACAAGATGAAGGCCGCATACATCCTTGCCCTTGTCGGTATCATTTCATCTCTCTTTCGCATTTTTTGGGGAGGGATCTCTGACCGTATCGGCCGTGAAATCACCTTTACCATGGGCATGTTTTGTGCCTGCATGGGTGTTCTTTCCCTGATCCTGCTGATTCATACCATGGAGCCGTGGTGTGTGTACGTCTTCATGGGCTTTTTCGGAGCGGGCTGGGGGGCAACGGCACCCATGTTCATGGCCGCGGCAACCGATATATTCAAAGGAAGGATATTCGGACTCATCTACGGCATCGTAGAAGCCGGCATAGGCATTGCGGGCGCCTTTGGGTCCTGGATCGGCGGATTTGTATATGACCGCACCCAAAGTTATCAGTGGGCCTTTGTGATTGCCTTTGCCGCTTTTGCATTGGCCTGTTTCTTCATGTGGTTCGCTGCGCCGCGCAAATCCAATCCCATCAAAACACCTTGACAAAAATAGATATTACTTTTAAATAGGTCAGACATTAGTAGGGTTTTCATGTTGCTGCCGAAGGATGCGCTTTCATTCGATTTATGCCTGGAATCCTCCTTTTGGAACAAGCCCGTTGTGAATCCGTTCCAGTCCTTAATAGAGCATGGAAGGAGTTATCATGCCCCCCCGGCCAAAGGCAAAAATAACAGGCGATATGATGTTCACACCCCTGAAAAAGAAGCGGTATTCCGAGCAGGTCGCCGAACTGATTCAGAACAGGATACTCAAGGACCAGCTTGAAATCGGCACCAGCCTGCCCTCGGAGAAGGAGCTTGCCAAGGAATTTCAGGTGAGCCGCTCGGTGGTGCGAGAGGCCCTTAGGATTCTGGAGATATCCGGTCTTGTCAAAATCAGGAAGGGCCCTACAGGGGGTATATTCGTATCCCACGTGTATCACAAGCCCATCAAGATATCTTTGGCCAATATGATCATGTCCGGAGAGGTCACCATCGACCACCTCTTTGACGTGCGGCTCCTCATCGAGCCCCATATCGCCGCCGAGGCGGCCCAGCATGCAACCGCAGCAGACATCAAGGTCCTGGAGGACCTGTTGGCGGAATCCGAAGCGCATTCAGGGGATGCCGCAGTTCTCAAGAAAAACAACCTGGACTTTCACCTCCTTCTGGCAAGGGCGTCCGGGAATCCCGTCTGCGCCATCCTTCTTGAGTCGGTTTTTGAACTGCTGGTAGAACTCTCCTTTGA
>JAFDIX010000215.1 GCA_019307805.1 Deltaproteobacteria bacterium
GAGAATTTTCTCAGCGAGCCCATAGAAAACATTATCAATGACTATCCATACGTCTTCCTGAGTTCAGTCTACGGCGTCCCCTGCCATCAGGCGGACGAACTGGTCATGGTCAGCCTGAAACTCAAACAAGGCGAGGCGTTTGACCCGAGGGACTTCTATAAATTCATCACTGCCCACGAGGGCATGAACGAAAAGTGGTGGCCCGACTTTGTCCGTATCCTGGAGGAACTGCCGCGCACGGAGACGGTAAAGATCAGCCCCAGCGACTTGAGAAGGAAATTCTACAACATGGAGAAGGTTAGCGATCCTGTTTTTTGGCGTGAAAGGGGCGAAACATCTTTCAAGCCCTTCAGCGTCGAAGACTATCAGGCCCTGACGTCCAAGTTTGTCGAAGCCGGCCGGGCCAACGAACTGGTCAGGGAGTAAAAACAAACCAACAGCTGTGAATGGAGAAATGCCCATGGAAAAAATGCTTCAAGACAGAGTTGCCATTATTACCGGTTCGGGGAGGGGCATAGGCCGCGCCGCCGCCCTGCTTTTCGCTCAGGAAGGGGCTAAGGTCGTGGTCAGCGACTTGGATGCACAACCGGCGGAAGAGACGGTTGAGGACATAAAGAAGGCCGGCGGCCAAGCCGTGGCCTACGTGGGAGACGCTACCGCCCCGGAATTTGCCGAGGGTATCGTTAAGACGGCCACGGACAACTTCGGCGCCCTCCACATCATCGTCAACAACGCCGGATATACTTGGGATGCGGTCGTACACAAGATGACCGATCAGCAATGGGAGGCCATGATGGATATCCACGTGAAGGCCCCCTTCAGAATCATCAGGGCCGCGGCGCCCTATTTCCGCGATGCAGCCAAGAAAGAGATGTCCGAGTCCGGACAGGCTGTGGCCAGAAAAATCATTAACATCTCTTCAATGGCCGGAACCAACGGCAACCCGGGACAAGCAAATTATTCTTCGGCCAAGGCCGCAATGATGGGTCTGACCATGACCATTGCCAAAGAGTGGGGCCGGTTCAACGTGCAGTGTAACTGCATCGCGTACGGTGTGATAGACACCAGGCTAACCAAGGCCAAGGAAGAGGTCGACTCTATTGAGATGGGCGGTAAAAAGGTGGCCGTAGGTATCCCCGAAGCGCAGCGCAGGATGATGCTGGCGATGATTCCCTTAGGTCGTGTGGGCACGGCGGAAGAAGCGGCCTCGGCCATCCTTTTCTTTGTCTCTCCTCTGTCTAATTACGTCTCCGGACAAATCTTAAAGGTCAGCGGCGGGCTGAGTCTGTAGCTTTATTAAGGATCACATTGTCGGCAGGCGCAGAAGAAGGAGAATAGAAAAGTGGCTGCAAGAATTGAAAGGGCATTTTGTGCTCGCATGGACCACGGGGGTTGTGGAGTTCTGGTTGAGATAGAGAATGGACGAATTAAAAACATTAAGGGCGATCCCGACTGCCCTACCAACTATGGAAGATTGTGTCCCAAGGGCAAGGCAGCCAGAGAGAGAATCTATCACCCCGATAGATTGACCTCCCCCATGAAAAGGTCAGGGGCTCGTGGTGGTGGGGAATGGAGCCCCATTACTTGGGAAGAAGCCCTCGATACAATTGCAGAGAGGATAAAAAGATATAAGAACGAATTCGGGGCTCAATCAATTCTTTTGGCTGAGGGATCTCCCAGGGGTCTTGAGTACCTGTTTACCTATCGATTTGCAAGTGCGCTGGGCACACCCAATGTAGTGACAACAGGGGCGGTCTGTTTCGCTCCAAGATGGGGCGCTTCCATATTGACCTGTGGGTTTTATCCCAAACCGGACGTTGAAAATTCCCAATGCATCATGGCCTGGGGAAATAATGCATTGGCGACCAGTGCGGACTCCGTTATGGGGTTCCAGGTAAGGAGGGCCATAAAAAAAGGAACAGATACCATTGTCATTGATCCAATAAAGACGACTCTTGCGGACAAAGCAGATCTTTGGCTTCGTATCAAGCCGGGGACTGATTGTGCCTTAGCCCTTGGGATGATGAACATCATCGTCAACGAAGAGCTTTATGACGAGTCCTTTGTCAGTAGATGGGTTAAGGGATTCGATGAGCTGAAAAGCCACGTTGCGTTATATACCCCGGAAAAAGTCTCCGAAATAACATGGCTTCCGGTTGATCAAATTAAAAAAGCCGCCCGCATTTATGCTACGACAAAACCTGCCGCTATCTTATGGGGTAACGGCGTTGAACACAATATCAATAGTGTCCAGATCAATCGGGCATTGGTGACACTTATGGCCATAACAGGTAATCTGGATCTTCCCGGGGGTAATATTGATTTTTCAGCTTCCACAATGAGATCTCCCAGGGAGTTTATATTGGCTGATAAGCAAAAGCAGGTCAGGAATAATATGATAGGAAACCAATACCCCATGGCCAAAATGCTTGGGTTTGTGCCGAGTTCGGCGGCCATTCGCGCCATGTTACAAGATGATCCTTACCCGGTGAAGATGATGCTGGTCCATACCAGTAACCCCCTGGTCAGTTACGCCAACTCCAAAAAGGTTTACGATGCTCTCAACAGATTGGATTTTCTGGTTGTCAGTGATCTCTTCTTGACCCCTACGGCAGCACTGGCTGACATCGTCTTGCCCGCGGCCACCAATTATGAATTCAACGATTTGGGTCATTATGGGGTGCCCTGGGGAGGTGTCCATGCCCGACCGAAACTCATCGACCCGGTGGGCCAATGCTGGTCGGATATGAAGATTTTAAATGAACTTGCAAAACGTGTGGGCTTGGGGGAGTATTTTTGGGAAGATACCGATGAAGCCCTTGATTATATTTTGGAACCTGCAGGATTTAATTTCTCTTCATTTAAAGATGTCATGATCTTAGATCCCCATCGAGACCGCAAAAAAGGTGAAAGGGATGGATTTCATACACGGTCCGGGAAGATCGAGGTCTATTCTGATTTAATGAAAAAATGGGGGGTGTCTCCATTGCCGGAATTTAATGAGCCCGTTGTTCCGGACAGCCGGTATCCCTATATACTCACATCAGGTAAAGATCCTGCGTTTTTTCATACCTCCTTGAGAAATATTCCCGGTCTAAGAAAATTGACCCCTGAGCCCATTACTGAGGTCCATCCCGATTTGGCCATCTCTTGCGATTTCAGAGAGGGAGACGAGGTGATCATTGAGACCAAGATGGGGAGTATAAGGCAGTATGTCAGGTTCAATGAATCCCTCGATCCAAGAATCGTGTACTGCGATTATGGGTGGTGGTTTGCGGAAAAAGGCAGTCAGGATCAATATGGCTGGCAGGAAGCGAATATCAACATCCTCACGGATGATGATCAGTTTGTAGAACCGCTCATTGGAACGACGACCCAGCGAGGTATGTTTTGTACTATCCGGAAGGTTTAATAAAAACCGTATTCCATTAGCGCTTCCCTGACAGCCTCAAGATTTTCTGAGGGCGCCAATGGAGGCCATTCACAAGCAGGCATCAAGATAAACCCGCCAGAGCGATCCTTGGCCTGACTGAGGCATCTCTTAACCTCTTCTATTACATCTTCTTTTGTTCCCGTTTGAATAGTGGTGGTTGATATATTTCCTGCAAGGATGTATTTTTCGCCCAAAAAGTCGCCTGTCTCTTTTAGGTCCATATCATCTCCTATGGTAAAGATTGTCCTGCCCGGGAATGGAACTTTCCTCCAATGCTGGAGATTACCCTTATGTATTGGCCATTCGATCTTTCCCCCGAATTCCCAGGCCCCATGATCAGCCCAGTCATAGGCCGGCCTTATACTGGCCCAAGGGTATTTCTTCATGGTTGTCAATCCTGCCTTGAATGCCAGATCAGGTTTGGTGAAGAAATCGTAGATGCTAATCCCATTGATAACGGCAAAATAGCTAAGAAAGTAGGGGATGAATGGGACCCTGTCAATGGGCGCATTTAACATGAGGGATTTGATTCTTTCCTTGTTAGACATCTTATCAATGTTCTTCTTTTTTCCCATTTATCTTCCTTCCACTCAGATTATGGGTTCCACCATGAAAAAGGGATCGTAAGGCCAGTCATAGGCCATGCGCATCACCCCGCCCATCTCGCCCATGGTGGCTCCCGCATCGAGCGCCTTGATAATGGGATGCATTAAGTTGCCTTGGTCGGCCCTGGCCATGTCATGAAGTTCATGCAGCACATTGAGGACTTGCTCCATGTCGCGGGCATGCTTGTAGGCCTTTATTTTCTTTATGTGGCGCCGGCAAGGCTCGAACTTGCTTTCCGCCACTTCTTTGAGCAGCGTGTCTTCTTCATCCGGTATTTGAAAGCAGTTCAAGCCGACCTTCATGACTTCCTTGTCCTGGACTTGTTTCGCGTAACGGGCCATGACGTCTTCAAAAAATTGCTTGAACCAGCCCTTTTCCGATAACGCCACCGGATCGCCCTTGGCTTCGATATCCGCGATGAGTCCCTGGATGCGCCGTTCCATTTCATCGGTAAGCGACTCAACGTAATAGGACCCGCCCAGGGGATCGGCAACCTTGTTGATGCCGGTTTCAGAGGCGATTACCTGCTGTGTCCTCAGTCCCACCAGATGCGACGCCTCACTGGGCGTGCGGTAGGCCTCGTCAAAGGCTGAAATTTCGATGGCCCTCGCACCGGCCATTACCAATGCCAAGGCTTGAATGCTCCCGCGAACGATATTATTGAAGGGTTGTTGGGCGGTCAGGCTCAGCCCGGAGGTGTGGCTGGTGATAACCACAGCCATGGATCGAGGATCCTTGGCCCCGAACTCCTCTTTCATCATTCTGGCAAATATGCGGCGCGTGGCCCGAATCTTGGCGATCTCCTCGAAGAAATCCATGCTGCAGTTGACCAGGATGGCAATGCGCGGGGCAAAGCTGTCAATGTCCACGCCGCGGTTGACCAATTCCCGGGTCAGATGGCGAATCTCGATAAACCCGAGGGCCATCTCCTCCACCGCAGTCAGACCCGATTCGCTGAAAAAATAGGTATCTTCCAGGAAGGCATGAAATTTCGGCATCTTTTTCGTACAGAACTCCACGCAATCGGCCGCCAGCCGCATGCGGAGCCGCAGGGGCATATGGACGGCATAGCCACAGTCTTCGGCATAGAAGGGCCATTGCAGGACCGAGCCCCGCAGTTTTTCCGCGGGTATGTTCCTTTCTCCGGCAACCAGATACAGCCCGGCCACGGCCAGGGGCGGAGGAAGGGAGTTGGAAGCCGTAATCGTGTCCAAAGGCAGGTCTGCATAAAGATCCCGATAATCTTGAAGGCAGCACAGGGACACACCCTGCGTTCCCACGGTGTTTTCGGCCAGGGGGTGATCAGGGTCCAGGTAGGCCATGGTCGGTGAATCGCCGATGATATCGATGCCCTGTTGACCGGATGCAATCAGGTATTTGAGCTGCTCGTTGGACCGGGAAGGATCCCCTTCCCCGGACAACTCGCGCTGGATCCAGGACCAGGCTGCGGCAGGACGGATTCCTCTGGTAAAAGGAAATGTGCCCGGCAGGCCCAATTGGGTTTCCACGTCCATTCCTTTTACATCTTCTTGGGTGTACAATGGTTTGATCGGTATTTTGGATCGAGTCATCTCTTCTTTCATAATTTTTCTCCCATCTATTTGCCTGGCGCTCTTGTGTAACTTCGTAGGGTTCAAAGGTTCAAGGTTCAGGGTTGCGGGTTGCTTTGCACGCTCCCCCCTTTGCAAAGGGGGACCTGTCCGCCGTTTTCTGGCGGAACTTAACCGAGTCTATGGCTATTGCCCTTTTCTTGAAGTTACCCTA
>JAFDIX010000947.1 GCA_019307805.1 Deltaproteobacteria bacterium
AAGGGTAAATAAAATGGCAACTTTTCATTCGCTTCATGATGCCACTTTCGGTGAATTTCAAAATGCAAGTTGAAAAGGTGGAAAAGGTCTATCATTATTGGTTTTAAACCCATTCTGCCATTTTATTTATGCAACTAAGGGGTAAAGCATGGGTACGCAACCATTGCAAAAAGTCGGGAAGGATCATCATGCACCGGACACCATCCTGGATCCTTTTACCCAGACACTTACACAGCACGGACTTCGCTTGGTCCGGAATAGGACCTCGATCCTGCAAATCAATGTAGGGTTGCTCTGTAACCAGGCATGCCGGCACTGTCACCTCGATGCCGGCCCTGATCGCAGGGAAATCATGGATTCCGAGACGGTTCGTGCCGTCATCTCCTATGCCCGAAGATGTGATTTCGAGACCATTGACATTACCGGTGGCGCACCGGAACTGAATCCACACATCGTCCAGCTCATTGAAAAAAGTGCAGCCATTGCCCCCAGGGTCATGTTCCGCTCCAATCTTTCGGCCCTGAACGATGGGACCAGGGACTATCTCATGGATCTCCTCCGGGATCACAGGGCAGCAATAGTGGCCTCCTTTCCTTCCTTGAATGACACCCAGGCGGATGCACAGCGGGGAAAGGGGCTTTTCAAAAAGAGCATCCAGGCCCTTCAAAGGCTCAATGCATTGGGATACGGTCAGGAGGGATCCGGACTGGAACTCGATCTGGTATCCAACCCTGCGGGGGCGTTTCTTCCCCCTTCCCAGGAACAGACCGAGAAACGGTTCCGGGAGGTCCTGAAACGGAAATGGGGGATTCAATTCAACCAACTCTTCAGTTTTGCCAACGTGCCCCTGGGGCGATTTCGCCAGTGGCTCTTGCAATCCGGAAATCTTGAGGCCTATCTCAAGAAACTTGCCACAAACTTCAATCCCTGTGCCATTGAAGGACTGATGTGTCGGACCCTGGTATCAATATCGTGGGATGGGTATCTCTATGATTGCGACTTCAATCTGGCCGGGGGGCTGCCCATGGGGGGGCACAGAACCCATGTCTCTGAGATGGAGGGACCGCCTGAACCGGGGAGCCCCATTGTCGTGGGGGATCATTGCTATACCTGCACCGCAGGATCAGGTTTCACCTGAGGTGGTGCGATCCAGGCCTGAGTTCAGGTCCCATTTTTTTCTGTAAGGATGTCAAGGCCATGACGACCAATAATCAAAATGAGACGAAATACGAGCAAGAGGCCACGATGCCGAGTGCGGACAGGGAGGAAATCATGGAACAAGCCATTGAAACCAACAGAAACCGGACCAGTGCCCTTGTCAAGGCCTCCATTCTCGTCCTATTTATTCTCCTGGCCATTTTTCTGGTGAAATTTACGCCCATCAAGGGATTTCTGAATCAGGAGGCCCTCGGGGGCTTTCTGGAACGGCTGGGTGTCTGGGCCCCGGTGGCCTATATGGTTATCTATACGGTAGGGGTGTGCCTTTTTGTGCCGGGGACACTACTGACCGGCCTCGGGGGGGCCATCTTCGGACCCTATTGGGGGTTTCTGTATGTTTGGGTCGGCGCCATGCTGGGTGCAAGCGGGGCCTTTTTTATCGGAAGGACACTGGGAAGGGAATTCGCCGCCTCTCTCATAGGAGATAAACTGAAAAAATATGACGATGCCATCGAACGCAACGGTTTTGCCACGGTCCTTTACCTGAGACTCATCTATTTTCCCTTCACCCCCATGAATTTCGGCATGGGGCTGACCAAGGTGCGCTTCCGGGATTATTTTGCAGGGACAGGGCTGGGTATCCTCGTCGGCACATTTATCTTTGTATTCTTCATCGGGACTTTGATCGAGGTCTGGGCCTCCCGGGATTGGGGCCGGCTCCTCTCCTTCAAGGTCTTCTTCTCTATTGCCCTTTTCATATTCTCCATCCCCAAGATCATAAAGAGAATTAAAGGGGAACCATAAAAACCATCAAAGTTGCTGCCTTAGCCACCATACAAGGAACCTTGGGGACATCTTGAATTTGAGATAAAGTGATTTAATTCATCAAATTCAAGAACGTCCCCCAAATTTCTGATACCATCAAGGCGCCTATGACACCTTTTAAGACTCTCAGCGAAGAGGAGATTCAACGGATCAACCAGCTCCAGAGAAATTCGTTTGATAATCTCTATCATCTCTTCGAACCACCTTTGCCTGAGGGCGTCCCTGAACGTCTGGAGAAAATCGTGGCGCATGGCAACATCGCCAAAGGTGATACCGTGCTTGATGTGGGAACCGGCACGGGAATTTTGATTCCCATAATAAAGAAATACAAGCCTGGTCGTATTCATGCCTGCGACCTTTCAAGGCGCATGCTGGAGCAATAGAGGAAAAACTACCCCTACGTGAAAACCATTGTGGCAGATAACAGGGATGTCAACCTGATCAAAGGCAGTATTGATGTGGTCTTCATAAATGCCTGTTATCCCAACATCGTTGACAAGGCGGGTGCTTTTTCTAATATCAACAGGATGTTGAAAGCTGAAGGGC
>JAFDIX010000216.1 GCA_019307805.1 Deltaproteobacteria bacterium
ACCGGCGGGTCAATAATTTTCTTACACTCAATACAGACCAGGTGGGGGTGGGGATATGGCTTGTTGCCGTCATAACGATTGCTTCCGTCCCCGAAGCCCAACTCCAGGACTTCCCCGAGTTCTTTGAGAAGGGTTACCGTTTTATAGACCGTTGCCAGGCTGGTCGTCGGGAAGTCCGGTTTTACCTGTTCGTAGATCCTCTCCACGCTGGGATGCCCCTGACTTGAGGCCAGGACCTTGAGCACGGCCAACCGCTGGGGCGTGAGCCGGAAGTTCCTCTCCTTCAATTTCTTGATCATCTCGTCAAATCGATTTTGGGGCCCTGCCATTCGCGCTCCCTTCCCCTGTCATTTTTATTGTTTCTTAGCTGAATGCTGACCGCCGATCGCTGATTGCACGAGTATTCATCATTATTAATGGCATAGCCTGATATCTCTGACCTGGCCCATGGGACCTGGCTTTTCAGGTAAAAATCACATACTCAGCATGTCCGGCGGAAACACGATATCGATGGCCTCCTCCGGGCAGTCCTGCCTGCAGGAGCCACAATGCCAGCATTCTTCAGGGTACTTCAAATAGGGGATGTCTTGTTCCTCTGTTGGTTCCATGTAGATGGCGTCAGCCGGGCAGATGTCATCACAAGTTCCACAACCTACACATTTCTCCATATCAAACAGGGGCGGCATTGTTGACCCTCCATCTTAGTAAGATGTTTCGTGACTACTCAGGTATTTAGGTTGAAGACTGAAGGCTGAAGTATTTCATTTATCCCGTATCAAGATCACGGTTAGTCCACAAACCTCTGAACCGTGAACCATGGAACTTTGAACCTGCGTTACGACGTTTCTTCAAATGCACAGGCAAGGCTGTCCCCCTCTTTCCGAACCTTCACCAGTCCACACCATTTCTCGTTGTCGGTTTCCGGGAAATCAAGTCGATGATGATAGGGCTTGTTCCTGCTTTCCGTACGAAAAATGGCGGTTGTGGCCATGACCTTTCCCACGGAAAGGATTGCCCGGGTCTCATGGGAACGCATGAGTTCATGCAAATCATTTGCCTTCATTTGGTCCAGATACCCCTCAAGACGGTTCAGCTTTGCCAGGCCGGTCCTGAGGCCCTGCTCGGTGCGCAGGGGACCCACGTGTTCCGCCATGATCTTGCGAATGGTATCCTCGATCTGCCTGTAGGGATATCCTGTGGTGCGTTGGAGTGGTTCCATAAAGCGGCCCATCACTTCCTGGCTGACCTGCTTTGACACTGTATCGCCCGTTTTGAACCCGTGCGCATAATCCGCGGCTGATTTGCCCGCCTTGTAACCTCCGGCCACTGCGCCGTGCACGCAGCGGTTATGGTCGGCGGCGTCACCACAGGCATAAAGCCCCGGTATTGTGGCTGCTGATTCCTTGTCGATTTTGACCCCACTCCCCGTGACCTCTGTGGGGCCTGCCTGCATACCCTCCGAGACCATGATCTCCACCGGCCTCGCACCCAAATCCTCGCCCCGCTGATCAAAGTAGTCCGGAAGAGTATCCTTGTCATAGCCCAGGGTAGTCCTGAGATGCGTCAGGTCCTTTTCGCTGAGTCCTGTACAGTCGATGTAAATGGGACCACGTCCCCTGCGAATCTCTTCCAGGGTATGAAAGACCACCTCGTACCGGGGTGCGCGGTTACCCGTGGGGTGGTTTTTTTCCATGTAGTACTCCCCCATGCTGTTGAGGAAACGCCCCCCCATGCCCACCAGTGCATTGAAACCCGGGGCAGCAAATCCCTTGGGCAACAGGGTCATTCGCATATACTCCATGTTGGTGAGATCGGCCCCTGCCCTGAGGGCCATCATCTGGCCATCCCCCGTATCAAATGGGCAAAGCCAGGTATTGAAGGGATTGACCCGGGGGTTTTCGTAGAGTCGGTTGGTATTCCCGGTAGCAATAATGACCGCCTTGGACCGAATGACATAAAAGGTCCCCTCGCGAATGTGAAATCCGATTCCCCCGACGACCGCCCCGTCCCGGGTCAGGAGATCCACCATCATCACCTTGTCCAACACCGTGCAACCCAGTTTCCTCACCGCCCTGCCCAGGCAGGGTTTGAGCCTCTTTCCATTGAAGTTGACCCAGTATGTACCGGGTTGCCCCATGGATCCTGTCCGGTAAAATGTGCCATTCGGCTGGGTCAGGGGATTGCCGATTCGAGCCATTCTTTCGATGGCATCGGGCAGTTCCTCACAAAACACGGATTCCAGAATGGAGAGATGGGTGGTTCCGCGACCGATCTTCTCAACGTACTTCAAGAAGGCCTCCTGGGTATCCCACTCCTCATTGGTGTTCAGATACGCCAGAAAGTGGTCCACACCGCCGCCGATATCACCACTTCGGTCTATGTTGCTTTTATCCGCCACAATGACGCTCGCACCCTTCTCCGCAGCCCCCATGGCCGCATTGGTCCCGGCCAGGCCACCTCCCACGACCAGCACATCGCCTGACAATTCGATTGTTTCCATACTCTTCCTCTCTTTATGAGGCCCTGTACTTCTAAGGGGTTGGCTCTTCTGCACCCGGCAGCTCAGGGGTGCCTCATGCCTGTTTTCCTCAGCGCCTGCGGCCTCTCTGTCTTTTCATGCGATCCCCTTGTGCCTCCTGCGGGCCATGATCTGGGAAAACAAAAAAAGCCCGGCAATGCCCAATCCAATGATTCTGGTGACTGGGTTGGGGATAAAAATACACAGGCTGCAGGGGATGAGGAGAAGCCTTTCCCACGCCCTGAGTCCTGTGAGTAAATGCCCTTCAAACACCACGCCCATGATGATCGCCCCCAGGGTGACAAAGAGAAATGCCCCTGCTATTGCCAGGGGAGATCCTATCATCAGCACTCCCGGGTTGAACACAAATGCCCAGGGCACGAGATAGGCGGCAAATCCCAGCCGCATGGCGCGAAATCCGGTTGCAAAGGGTTTTCCGCCTGAGATACCCGCAGCGATGTATGCATCCACGCAAACGGGCGGCGTAATAAAAGAGAGGCACCCGAAGTAGAAAAGAAACATATGGGCGGCAATGGGTTCCACCCCGCCCTTGATCAGAGCAGGAGCAAGCAAGACAACCGTCAAAATATAGACGGAAACGGCAGTCATGCCCATGCCCAGTATAAAGGCGGCAAATCCTGTGAGGATCAAGAGGACCATGAGATTGCCGCCGCTGATGGTAAGCAGTTCAGAGGTGAATTTTGTCCCGGCGCCTGTGATCGCTACAGAACCGACGAGGACCCCGATTCCCGTACAAAGAGGAATAATGGGCAACATCCCCCGGGCAGAATCCTCCAATGCGATTAAAAGCTTCCTGGGAGTGAGCCTGGTCTCTTTTTTAAAGAAGCTCACGATGATCAAGGCGCCCAGGGTATACATAATGGAGGTCTGTGCCGAATACCTGAGGCCCCCCAGGAGGAACAGGAGTATTGCAAAGGGAAGGAGATACTGCCATCCATTGGCCAGTGTTTTCCAAAAGGAGGGCAGGCTTTCCTTGGGCAGACCCTTGAGTCCGATTTTGGCGGCCTCCAGATCCACCTGTACAAGCAATGTGCAATAGTATGCTATTGCCGGGAGGAATGCCGCCACGCACACACTCCAATAGGTGACTTGCAGGAATTCTGCGATTAAGAATGCCGTGGCTCCCATGACAGGAGGCATGAACATGCCACCGAGTGAAGCCGTTGCCTCCACTGCACCCGCGTAGTTCTTCCCATACCCTGTCTTCTTCATCAAAGGAATGGTGATTTGCCCGGTGGTAGCCACGTTCGCTGCAGTAGAGCCCGATATGGTGCCGAAAAAAGTGCTGGCAATCACAGATGCCTTTGCAGCCCCTCCCCGCATGGAACCCGCAGCGGCGAGGGCAAGGTCATTGAAGAATTGGGCCGCGCCCAATGTCCTGAGAAACCCGCCGAAAATAATGAACCCGGCAACGATCGTAGAAACAATGCCCAGCACCAATCCCCAGAGGCCTTCTGCACTGAGATACATCCAGCCGAATGCAATGGGATAGGGGAATCCGGTGCTGCGCAAAAACCCCGGGAAATGGTTGCTGTAGACTGCGTAGAGAAAAATAAAAATGATGATGCCCGACAGTATTGCCCCCGTTGTACGCCTCACGGCCTCCGCAATGGCGATGAATAAAAGGGAGGCCATCACCATCTCATAGGAATGGGTGATGAGCCTCCCTTCGGCCACCAAATTATTGGCATTGATGGCAATGTAGGTACAGCCGGACAAAACCACGAGAATAGGCAGGATATCATACCATCTCAGGTGCTCTCGGGACATCCCCTTTTTCGGGGGGAACAGGAGAAAAACGAGGGTACATATCAGCCCGGAGCTGATCACCCGATGGGTAATGGAATAGATAACCACACCGAGATAGAAAAATACGTTCCAGAGGTAGCACAGGGTATATATCGTCCATATGAGTGCTACAATGAAAGCCAGCTTTGCCCGCAGGTTCCGGTCTTTCCAGGCCGCCCCAACTCCAAAGGATTCCATCTCGGTGTCCTATCCTCTCACTTCAACGCCTTTCCGCCTGCACCAATACCGGCCCTTGACTACTTCTTGAGCAATTCAGCCTGTCGTTTCAACATCATGTCCTGATAGGCCTGGTTCTCCGGCTTCCACAATCCGATTTCCTTGAAATAGCGGATTGAGCCGTCATGGTAGGGGACGGCGTTTGCAACGGGTCTGTGCTTGAGAGACCAGTATTTTGCAGCAGGATGGGTATCCGTAAATTCCTCCGGATGCTCCAGTATGGCCTTGACCACCCCGTATACGATGTCCGGATCCATTTTGGCGGAAGTAAACATGGCGCTCTGGTAACATATGGCATTGGGGACCTTGCTCTTATTGCGAAAGCGAGGATCGTTGGGCTGAATATCCTGGATATAATACCCTTCCATGTGTTTCACCACATACTCGGCTTCTTTTTTTGAAAGGGTGACGAACTTGGTCTCTCCCTTTGCCTCATTAATCTGCATGACCGCCCCGGGTACAACCGGATAAAGGATGGTATCCACCCTGCCCTCAATAAGGCCCCTGAGTGCTTCCTTGATACTTGAAAATGCCAGAACCGCCTTCAGGTCCTTCGTCGTTAAACCGGCGGAGGCGAGTTGGTTTTTGGCCATGGCATCGAACATGGGATTTGCCTTGAACCTGAGATACCCCACCTTGCCCTTGAGATCGCTGATGGACTTGATCCCCGTATCCGGGATTGTCCAGAACATGAACATGTAATCATGCCCCGCCATCACGGTACGAACAGGCTGGGGGCCCATTTTCGAATACAGACCGCGCCCCAGGAAGGCGTTCAGGATATCTGCGGCATTGTGGTTGGCAAAATCGCACTGTCCCTTCTGCATCATGGGCAACCAGAGTTTGGGGCCGCCCAGGGGCTGGACAATCCAGTTCTCTATGGGCGTGTGCTTCTGGATGGGTTTTCCCACCCCTATCAGGACCATGTGGACAGATGCTCCGGGAGCCGGTGAGATGGCATTGACATCCTTCGGCCATTCCCCCCCCCATCCGGTGCCAACCACACACAGGAAGAGGAAAACAACGGAAGCAACGACCAGTGTGAGAGACTTCATCCGGGAAACATGCTTTTCTTTCATCCTAAAACCTCCTTCTTTGAATGATGATTAATGACAATCGACCCGCAACCAAAAGAAAGTCTAAAGGTGAATATCCCACAAAAAACTTGTCCACAGTGAACTGCCAATAAGAACCAGTTTTCAATACTTGTGTTGGATTAGTGAGAGAAGAGCTTCTGTCGCGGAATAATAGACAAGAGCGGGTTGCAAGTCAAGGACTTAGGGGATTGCCTCTCCGTTGACAAGGCTGCGTCCTTTTCTTATAACCTTTTCATTCATACGACG
>JAFDIX010000217.1 GCA_019307805.1 Deltaproteobacteria bacterium
GGATGTCGCTTCGCTCCATTTTTTTGATAAAATTGAAACGCCGAAGGTGTACCCTAATTCGACGTTGGAAGTTCGATGTTCGATGTTGGACGTTCGTTTTTTAATCCGGTTTTGCTCACCTGTCGAGAGTCATTCGACCCAGAGCTCATGGCCGAGGGGCTTCTAGGTCGAACGATTGAATATTGGAATTTGAGATTTATTTGAAACTGGGGACCCGCCCAAAGGTGGGGAGTCCTGGCGAAGCCCGGACAAATTTGGTGCTTGGAATTTGTGATTTTAGACAATAAAACTCCAAGGCAGAGCCGTCTATCTCTGACCTAGCCCCAAGGACCAGGTTTTGTATAACCAAATAGACGCCCCTGAATCCATCACTGTCTTTCAAGGAAAAAGGAGTGACCCATGCCCGGTTTTGAGATTATAGGCGAGGAAGAAAAAAGTCAGATCCTTGAAGTGCTTTCCCGAAAAGTGCTCTTCCGATATGAATTTGATGCCCAGAGAGAGGGAGTGTACAAGGTTGAGGCCTTTGAGAAGGCCTTTTCCGAGTACTGCGGGGTGAATCATGCCCTGGCTGTTTCATCAGGAACGGCTGCCCTCCGGGTCGCCCTGGCAGCCCTGGGAGTCGGCCCGGGGGATGAAGTCATTACCCAGGGATTTACTTTCGTGGCAACCTGGGAAGCCATTCTGGATGCCGGGGCCGTTCCTGTGTACACGGAGGTGGATGACACCCTCTGTATGGACCCGCAGGATCTTGAGAACAAAATCTCCACCCGTACAAAGGCCATCATACCGGTGCACATGTGCGGGGCTCAGGCCCGCATCCCTGAAATCCTGGAAAAGGCTGCCGGCAAAAATCTCCCGGTCATCGAAGATACAGCCCAGTCATGTGGCGGTAAACTCCAGGGAAAGGCCCTGGGTTCTTTTGGTGCCATGGGCACCTTCTCCTTTGACTCGGTCAAAACCCTGACCACCGGCGAGGGCGGAATGGTCATCACCGATGATGAGGCGCTCTACATCAGGGCATCGGAGTACCATGACCACGGCCATGACCATAATCCCGAGGTCGGCAGGGGCCTTGAAAAGAGAAATTTCATCGGGGTCAATTACCGAATGATGGAGCTTCAGGGCGCATTGGGCCTTGCGCAATTGGGCAAACTGGACAATGTCATTTTAGCCAACCAGAAGGAAAACAAGGGCCGTATCAAGGAGGCCCTTGCAAAAATTGATCAAATCACCTTCAGGAACATCCCTGATCCTGAGGGGGATACGGCCACTTTTCTGATTTTCTTTTTGCCTACGGCAGAAAAGGCCAAGGCCTTTAACCAGGTCATGGCCCAGGAAGGCTTTGGGGCCGTCTACTGGCATGAAAATACGTGGCATTACTATAATGAGTGGGAACACTTGCTGGGCGGGAAGAGCTGCCTTCCAAGCGGTTATCCCTTCAAAGATCCCTCCGGCGAGGCCAGATGTGAGTACCAGAGGTCGGTACTCCCAAAAACAGACGAGCTTTTGTCCCGGGCCCTCACCATACCCATTAACATCCACATGGACGAACAGATTCCCGAAATCCAGAAGGCCATCGAAAAGGCAGCCATGGCTATCTAAGTAATCCGGTATCCCCAATTTTTGGATGTAATGACCCATGAAGATCGCACTCTGCCAAATCAATCCCATTATTGGCGACTTCCAATGCAATATTGCGCTGATCAGGGCTGATATTGAGAAGGCCAAATCCGAGGGATGTCAGCTTGCCGTATTCCCTGAAATGTCTCTTCTGGGATACCCGCCCAAGGATTTGGTTGAAAGGCCGGCCTTCATCTCACAGAACCTCAGGGAACTCGAGGCCCTTGCATCCGGTATAGAAGGCATTTCCGTCCTCTGCGGATACGTGGACGAGAACCCTCTCAAGACGGGAAGGACGCTTGTCAACGCGGTTGCCTTGATCCGGGATGGAAAAATCGCGGCAAAGGGCGGCAAAAGGCTTTTGCCCACCTATGACGTTTTTGACGAAGCCCGATACTTCGAGCCTTCAGTGGAAAGCCTGGTCTTTGAAATAGAAACCGCACGCATAGGCGTCACCATCTGTGAAGATATCTGGAATGTAGGAGATATCGAAGGTGTTCCGAAATATGCATTGGATCCTGTCCAGGATCTGGCCAAAAAAGGGATAGATATCCTGGTTAATATTTCTTCCTCCCCCTATACCATCGATAAAAAGGAAGTTCGGAAGCATATCCTGGAGAAACTCTCTACACGTTATGTTCTCCCTACCCTCTTCTGTAATCAGGTTGGGGGCAATGACGATCTTCTCTTTGACGGCTCCAGCATGGTGGTGGACAGGTCCGGAAGGCTTATACTCCTGGCCGAAGCGTTCGAACCCGATCTCCTGGTCTGGGATAGCGACGGTGAATACCAGGAGATTGTGGACCCCTGGCCCCCGGAGGACGCCTCCATCCTGAAGGGTTTGATCATGGGTACCCATGACTATGCCTCGAAGTGCGGGTTCAAGAAGTTGCTCGTTGGCCTCAGCGGAGGTATCGACTCCTCGTTGGTGGCGGTTATCGCCCAGCAGGCCATGGGGCCTGAAAATGTCACGGGTGTGAGCATGCCCTCACCATACACCTCGAATATGAGCAGGGAAGATGCCGGAAAACTGGCAGAAAACCTGGGCATCCATTTTCAGGAGATACCTATCACGGAGATCTTTGATCAATACAAAGGATCACTGGCAGAGGCCTTCGAGGGGCTGAAAGAAGATGAAACCGAGGAGAACATCCAGGCAAGAATCCGGGGAAACCTGCTGATGGCCCTATCCAACAAATTCAAGTCCCTCCTCCTGAGCACCGGCAACAAATCTGAGACCGCAATGGGGTATTGCACGCTCTACGGCGACATGAGCGGTGGGCTCTCGGTTATATCAGACCTTCCAAAGACACTTTGCTACCGCCTGGCAGAATATATTAACAGAGACGGGGAAATCATTCCGAATCGGGTTTTGACGAGACCCCCTTCGGCAGAACTCAAACCTGACCAAAAGGACCAGGACACGCTCCCCCCCTATGAAATCCTTGATCAGATTCTGGAAGCTGCTGTAGAAAAAAATCTCGCATTTGAGGACATCGTAGCCATGGGGCACGACCCGGATGTGGTCAGGGACGTACTCAGACGCCTTGTGATGAACGAGTACAAAAGGCGCCAGGCCTCGACCGGCCTCAAAATCACTACAAAGGCCTTTGGTTATGGTCGCCGGTATCCTATCGCCCGGGGCAAAGATGCCTTCTAGACTATTGTCAGGGAACCAGCTTTTACAGAGGCTGGAGGAAAATGTACAGATGCAAGGCATCCGAAACTGGGGACCCGCCCGGAGGGTGGGGAGTCCGTACAAAGTACGGACAAATCCGCAGGAGCGAGGCGTACTAGGGCAGTACGCTGCAGCGACTACGGATGAGGATAACGCAGCCCTTCGACTTTGCTCAGGGCCGTGAGCTTGTCGAACGGCAGATGTGCGTTTTCCGACAGACTAGAAAGCCCGCCATGGATGCACTCAGACTAGATAATATTGCCATCGTCCTGGTAGAACCCCAGATTCCCGAGAATATCGGGGCTGCCGCCCGGGCCATGAACAACATGGGGTTAGAGCAGCTCATGCTGGTCAAACCCAGGAACTGTGATCTGAGCCGGCTGCTTAAAATGGCCACCGGCAGCTCCATTGATATCATAGAGGAGATGGAGGTATACGACAACCTCCAGGAATCCATCGGGCCTTTTGAATATGTGGTGGGAACCACGGCCCGCACAGGCGCCCTTCGTCCCGCACTGACAGGCCCCCGTCGTCTGGCCGAGGATTTGTCAGCCATCTCCCGGAATAACAGGATAGCCATCCTCTTTGGACCCGAAGACAGGGGGCTTTCCAATGAGCACCTTCGATACTGCCATACCATCGCCACAATCCCCACTGCCCGATTCTCTTCCCTGAATCTGGCCCATTCGGTGATGATCATCTGTTATGAGATTTTTATGGCCGGCAAGGCGCCGCCAAAGGAAAGTCTGCCCCGTCTCGCCAATAAATTTGAGTTGGAAGGAATGTATGATCACCTCAAGGATGTATTGCAGAAAATCGGGTTCATCAACCCCCAGAACCCGGAGCACTGGCTGCTCAATATCAGGCGTTTTCTGTCACGTCTCCCCCTGAGGGCCAGGGAAGTCCGCGTGGTAAGGGGGGTATGCCGACAAATTGACTGGTACACGGAACAGCTTGAAAAAATGAAGAAGGAAAAACAATTGGAGGAGTAGGGCAAGTTGGCAACGTTCAAGCCGGTAAGCGACCCATCTTTTTATCTGTTTTATTCAATACCTGTCTTTTCCAAAACCCCCCATTTCTAGTTAAATAACCCTGAGACCCAGAGGCGCTGCCTGACAGCAAGCGCTGGATTATCTTGCTGCATTCTATTTCCTGTAGGCTGGCCTGAGGCCCTTCAACATAGGGTAGTGCCTGGTGTTGAGGGTCTTCAGCTCCGCTTTCTCGGCTTCAGCAGTGGCGGCCAAGATGGCATCAGCAAGGCCGACGCCGTGTGACTTTCCGTAATCGCGTTTGTAGAGCCCCCCTGCCCTCGCAATTTCCGCGCTTACGGGAACAATTCGAAAGAGGGAAACAAAGCCTTCCAAAGCGGCTTGCTCTGCATCACCCTTTACTCCAGCGAACAACTCCGCAACAACGATGGATGATAGGATGATCCCGGCTGCACGGGCGTTTACAAAGGCCACTGCTTTCATGTGGCCCCGGAGAAAGTCAACAAGAACATCTGTGTCCATGAGAATTGCCCTCGCCATGATCAGCCCCTGTCCCATTCGGCTCGCGTTGTTTTGAAATCAGGAAGATCTGTACGGTCTTTCCATATTCCGGCAGCCTCGCGCAGTACCACTTCCCGCCGACTCCGACCCGATTGATCGATGAGGCGATCGACTGCCTCGCGAATGAGCTCGCTCTGTTTTTTCCCTTCGGTCTTTGCAATAGCAGACAATTCATCGCGTTGACGCTCTGTCAGATATATCTGTGTTCGTACCATGCCACACCCCCCATACTGTATACATTAGTAGTATACATCATATTGATTCTTTGTCAAGGGCAACAGGCTGTGGGTCTGAGTGACACGGGCGAATCACGCCATAGCCTGCAAGTTTTCCGCCCTGCCTGATACCCAGGGAGGTAGCTTGGGGCTGATTGATCCAGGCCTTGATGAAATGCGAACGGTCAGCAGGGAAGAACGGGCGGTCATATGCAATGATGGTTTCATCTGAGAGCGATGACAGATCTATAATTTCAGCATGACTTGGTGGCTCGCCGCCACCAAGCCCTTCATAGCGTATGTTGCGAAAGGCGAACTTAAAACCGGACTTTTTATAGTTGTCCTGTTGCGCAACGACCCCATCCAGGCCAATATTGCATCCCTTCAGGTATCGTATACCCGCATTCCAGATTTGAAGACCGTATCCCTGACTACGATATTCTGGTTTGACAATATAGAAACCAAGAAAACCAAAAGTATCGCTGTATCTCATTGCTGATATCGTGGCGATAGGATCTGCCCCAAGAAAACCGATAATAAAGCCCTGTGGATCGGCTGCATAATAGCATTCAGCATCCTTTAGCCCCGGATTCCATCTTTCCTCTGCTGCCCAATCAACTGCAATATCTACTTCCTTCCGGGTTGCCGTTTTGATGGTATAGCTTTTATTTTGCATGGTGACGCCCTATTCCCTTTAAAGCACATTCAAGAGCTGCATC
>JAFDIX010000218.1 GCA_019307805.1 Deltaproteobacteria bacterium
ATCTCCCATTGATTTATATATGAGGCCAAGGTTGTTGTAGGAGGGGGCCGTTTCATAATGATCATCACCATGAATTTTCTTCCTGATCATGAGGACGCGTTCACCGATTCGGGCGGCCTCTGCATATTTGCCTTGCTGATACAACTGTATCATTTGTTGGGTCAACTTCTCCGCCTCTCTTATATCACCTGCACCCGCGGGGCTGGATAGGAAGATAAAAACCAGTAATAAGAATGAGAGGTGTTTCATAAAGACTATCGCCCTGGAAGTTGCAATTTAAAAAATTCTCCGAGAAGCAAATTAAATACTACAGCATATGAATCTTAGGAAGGGGGGAAACAAAGAGGGTTAGCAGGTTGGCCTAGTGAGATGAGGTAAGGCGAAGTAAAGGCCCGCAGCTGCTTTACTGCTTTTTAACACTAAGTCGATATGATGCTATTGTTTTTGCACCGTCGCTGTCGGAAATAGTAATCTGGATGATAAACTTGCCGGAAGGAATCTTTATCCCTTTCGCTTGAATAAGAGTTCCTTTGATATAGGGCCTGAGTTTTTTGGTTAATGATTTTGAAAAAAAGCCCTTCTTGGCCTTGATCTCCAGGGAATCCATATCCACGGGCGCCTTGTTTCTTTCAATTGAGACAAACAGGTCAACAGGTGAGGCCGTTTCAATCAAAGGGTCATCTTTTGAGCCTTTGAGCTCGGGACGCTGGACCAGGACGCGGGGGCCATCAGAGGATGCACGTGTAAGCTGGAATACCTCCCACTCACCCTCGGCATGCCTCAATTGTTCTGCTTCCTTGGCAGTAAAAAGAAAAGCTCCCTCTGCTCCAGCCTTTTGGGCCGAGATAAAGGTAGGCACGAAGAGGAAAACAAAAAGAAAAGAATACCAAACTCTGCGATTTGCCCACATATCATTTAATCCTCAAGTCTTTTTTAAAAATGTAAAAAAAATGATCGTAAAAGTCAAACTTTATATTAATTTACGAAGGACGGTAAGGTCCTATTTTTCTCCAATTCTTTAAAGATATGCACTCTCAAATTTAAGTATCTCTTTTTAGCAATTAGTTCCTCTATCAGCTTTAAGGTTTTAAAATGGTCTTGGGCTTTTTTGCAAAGGTCGTCCAGCTCATGGTGCTTTTTTTCTATTCTTCCCTTGAAAGGCCAAAGCCAAATTTTGCTCTCAAACTCAGGGCACATAATTTTGTCAATATCTATCTTTTTAGGTTTCCATTGCTTTATGGAGTAAATAATTATCTCGATAGGAAAAGTCTTTTCGGTACCACGAAGTGTCTTCCAAGAAGTGAGTCGCTTTTCTCCAAGCTGTTTCTCTATCAATGCCCTAACATCCTTTTCATTGCCATACAAAGTCATGCTAAGTAATGCTTCAACATAAAAATCACGTTGTTTAACTACCCTATGGGCATTCCGGACCTCTATATTAAATCCGTTGGCTAAAAATGAAAATTGATCAAGAAAACTCTCCACGCCAAGTTTTGGTGGTAATAAAGCATTAAGTTCATTTACCTGGTGTTCAATTTCGAGGGTTTCATTTGTAAATTTTTTCCAGTTTTTTTCCTTAACTTTGGCTCTATGGAGTTTTATTTCATTAATGATAGATATATTTTTCAACAGACTTCGCTCATTGCAGTAGACGTTATACTGCCATATAATTATGATAACAACGACAGCGACTAAAATGCATACTGCCGTCAGAACAAGCCACCCAGCAAATCGATTATTCTTCACACTCGACATAACAAATCTAATTTTGAAAAGTTAAAAAAATAGTGGGATGGGGGACAATCCATTTGTAATTCAGTAATTATTCAATCAATGGTTGGATAAAAAGGCCCAGGCATACCATGTGTTTGCGGGAAGAGCATCCGTAAGGGCATCGCTCTTCGCATACCTTGCGCGGCCAGACTCCACAATTCGCCTTGTACTTTTGCTGAGTTCATAGTGTCATGCTCCTTCTGAGCATGTATTCATTGCCTATCTTAAATTGAAGAGGTTAGAGGTCAGGAACAAAACATTACCACATTGTGGTACTTTTTATTTTATCTCCAGAAAACAGAGGATTGTCAAGGATTTTTCTACTGGCGGAAAACCCAAGATATTGTGGTCGGTTTTGAAATACTAAAATTGCAGGATGCTTGCATAGTTCTTCCAGTAGGCCTGAAAGATTTTCTTTTCATATGCCATTTGAATCTTATATCTTCACCGGCGCCAACCCTACCTACTGAGTTTTGCTTTGGATTCGACACCCAGCAACAGGAGTATGGCCAGCCCGAGAAGTCCTGTGAAAACCAGCCATACGGAATGATAACTGCCCGTCCTGTCAAATACCCATCCGGCAGCAGTCGGTCCGATCACTCCTCCAACAGCCCCGAACCCCATCATAATCCCGATGAGTTTGCCAAAGAAATTTCTTCCGTAATACTCCCGCAGAATTGCCCCGCGCAAGACGGCGAGGCCACCGTAGCCGACGGAAAAAAAGAAGATGAACATATAAAGAAGCCCATCCACATCGATGTAGCTGAGGCAAAGGGCTCCCAGGCCCATGAGAATGAAGGCGACAACCATGGCGTGTTTTTTCTCAAAAAGATCCCCAAGCCATCCAAAGCCGAATCGACCGATAACGCTTAACAGGGGGATGCCGGCTGCAACCAGGCCCGCGGTTGGTCTCGTAAATCCCATGGTGCCGAGATATGGCATGATATGGGTTATCACCGCGGTCAGTGTCATAAGGCGGATTGCCTCGGAGAGGTTGACAAAGAGAAATGTTCTCTTTTTCAAAACCTCTTTGAAGCGCACATTCAGCCGGGGGGCATCCCCTTCAGACAGCGGTGTGCTCCCATCCTTGGGTTTTTTCCCATCCGGGAAATAGCCGTAATCCTCAGGTTTGTCGCGCACGATGCAGGCCACGGGCAGGCCGATAATCCACATGCCCAGCCCGAGAATGATCGTCGCGGTTCTCCAGCCATAGGCACCAATCAGCCATACGATAACCGGCACGATCAATCCACTGACACCGAAACCGGAGACCATCACGGCCATGGCCTTGCCCACATTTCTATCAAACCAGTTGGCCACAACCGTCAGGGTCACCACACTGGTGCACCCTCCGGCGCCGAAGGCGATGAGCAAAAAGGATCCGTAAAACATGAGCAGGGATTGGGTAAACCCGAGGAGAATGATCCCGGCTCCCAGAACAATGATCCCGATGAACAGCAACCTTCGGGACCCGAATCGATCCACCAGTAAACCGACCACAGGGGCCATTATCCCCATTTCCAGTCCACGAAGGCTGGAGGCCAGGGAGACCTGAGTGTAACTCCAGCCGAACTCCGCAACCAGAGGTTCTATAAATGCCGTGAAGCCGTAAAAAATCGTACCGGCCACATAAAAGACAATCGTAAAATTGGCCAGTACGATCCACCAGCCGTAATAGATTCTTTTCATGACAGCTTTACAAGATTCCTCATTGATACAGTTTGGTTTATTGCAAACATCCCTATACCCTATTTGGGCAACGATAAATACATATAAGTCCATGAGGATGTTCGAAGGCTATAGATTCCGGAAACTGAACTAAAACCTTTGAGATGGTGGCAAAAAGTGATACCATGCTATCTGTGAACCGCAATCATCGAAAAACCTTGGCCGCCGTATTCGCCGATCCAGTCTCCGGCAATATTGAATGGCGAAGAATCGAAGCCCTATTCAAAGCTGCGGGATGCGAGATCATTGAGGGCAGCGGTTCCAGGGTTACCATTGTGCATAAAGGCCGTAAAGCGGCCTTCCACCGCCCACATCCCGGCAAGGGTGCCTTGCGGTATCGGGTAAACGCGGCCCGTGATTTTCTTAAACTGATAGGAGTTACGCCATGAAGAACGCCATGACTTACAAAGGCTACGCGGCCCGAATCGAGTTTGACGCCCAGGATCGTATTTTCTTTGGCCGCCTGGCGGGCATTCGAGATATTATCACCCTCCACGGCGAGACCGTGGATGAGCTGGAAGCAGCCTTCAAAGAGGCGGTTGACCATTATCTTGCTACCTGCGCCAAGCTGGGAGATGAGCCGAACAAACCATACTCCGGCAAGCTCACTTTGCGCATTCCACCCAGCGTTCACGCCGCTATCGCCACGGCAGCCGAGACCAGCGGTAAAAGCCTCAATAAATGGGTTGCCGAGATACTGAATCAAGCCACACATCCACATTAGAGTTTCAAAGCTAGGGGACATCCACGAAAACATAACTTACCAGGTTGTCAGGTTCACGGTTCATGGTTCACGGTTGGTCGCTTTATCTTCATACTGGTCTATGTTCATCCTTTTTTAACCGTGAACCGTGAACTTGAGTAGTTACTATCAATGTAAAGAGATTTCCTCTATAATCCCCCAAATTTCAAGTCAGCGCACATGGCCAGGTTGCGAAACCAGAGGAATTGTAGAATTGAAACGGCTTTCTGAATCCACAGACAGGATCTTTTACGGTTGGGTGGTCATAGGCGCGCTGTTCCTCATCCTCGCCATGGTTCTCGGAACCCGTATTTCCTACGGTGTCTTCTTCAAATCCCTTGCAGGCGAGTTTCAGCTCACACGGCTGGAGACATCGGCTTTCTTCTCCACCTATATGCTGATCAGCTGCATCTTCGCATTTTTCGGGGGTGCTGCACTGGACCGCTATGGACCGCGTCGGGTCATTTTCCTGATGGGCCTTTTCGTCGGTGCAAGTCTCCTTCTGAGCGCCATGGCCGGCGCCCCGTGGCACCTGTTCTTTTCCTACAGCCTCCTCCTGGCTATGGGAACGGGCGCCGGGTTCACCATCGTGGCCACTACTACTTCAAGGTGGTTCGTGCGGAGGCGCGGTCTTGCAATGGGCATTGCAAGTTCGGGAGAAGGGCTCGGCATCGGGATCATGGCCCCTGCAGCCATGGTTTGTATTACCGCATTTGGATGGCGCACAGCCCTGGTCATAATGGGTGTGTCGGCCATCCTTGTGATGTGCTCCATGTCCCTCTTTTTAAAAAAAGACCCGGCCGAAATGGGGCTTGCCCCTGACGGCGAAAAAATACACCCCGTACAAAAGGACTTCTCCGGACAAGGCCTATCCCCCGCACCGGAGAGTCTCACTCTCGGCATGGCATTCAGGACACGAAGCTTCTGGTGCTTTTTCATCATCTATTTTTTCCTGTCATTCTGCTTTCACCTGGTCACCACCCATATCGTCCCCCATGCCACGGACCTGGGTATTTCCCGGGAAAAGGCCGCCCTGATACTGACCCTGATAGGGACCATCAGCAGTCTGGGGAGGCTGACTTTCGGTGGGCTCTCGGACAGGATCGGCCGGAAGCTCTCTGTGGTCCTCTGCGCACTGCTTCAGTGTGCCATGCTTCTCTTTGTGGCATGGTCCCGTGAGCTGTGGCTGTTTTATATCTTTGCGATCTTTTATGGTTTCGGTTTCGGAGGTGTGAGCACGGTGACTACCGCCCTCATTGGAGACACATTCGGGGCGACCAACCTGGGTGCCATTACAGGGGCGGCTGTGGTGGGCTATACCCTGGGTGCCGCTGCAGGTCCCCTCCTGGGAGGCCACGTTTACGACCTCACCAACGACTATTTCATCGCCTTTCTCATAGGCGCCGCAGCTATATTGGGCGCTATCCTGTTTGTGCTTCTGATAAAAAAAGAAGGCAACACCCTGCAAAGGGCGTGAGGAGGGGTTGCCCCGGGTTTTCTAATGGGTGGCCTTCGCGATCATTTCGTGGCCTTCGCGATCATTTCGTGGGGGTTGAGAAGGGTGATCTCTTTGCCGGACATGTGAATGAAGCCGTCCTCTTTGAGTTTCTCAGGGTGAGAGTGATGGGGAATGTGATAGGTCCTTGACATGTCAGATCATGTCATTGAGGATAATAGGTCCCTGTAAAAATCCAGTGGGGCGAGCTTCACCTTCTTTGAGGGGAAAGAAACCGTTATGGATTTCCTCTATGTCCATTTTACTACTTCGGGTGTGGATACCTGGATCTTCCTGCCGCCGGTGGTCGCCTTTGTCGTCTCTCTTTTCACCTCCATGGCCGGCATATCCGGGGCCTTCCTCCTTCTGCCCTATCAGGTAAGTTTCCTTGGGTTCACTTCCCCCGCTGTGAGTGCCACTAATTTCGTATTCAATATTGTAGCCATCCCAAGCGGTGTGTACCGCTATATGAAAGAAGGACGCATGGCATGGCCCCTGACCTGGGTAGTGATTGTGGGCACCCTTCCAGGCGTCTTTATCGGATATTACATAAGAGTCCTCTATTTTCCCAATCCCGAAACATTTAAACTTTTTGTGGGCATGGTGCTCCTTTATATTGGTGGTCGGCTCCTCTATGAAATGACTCCCCGATCCCAAAGGGACAAGAAGGAAATGAGAGCCCTGGAGGAAAAATTCAGCCGGCACGTAAAAAACCTTAAAGAGGAACAGAATGCGTTGATCTCCTCAGGGCTCCCTCAAGAGGCCGTGGTAAGGACAATATCCTTTTCCATCTCCAGGGTTTTCTCATTCCATCCCACAGGGATGTTCCTGTTGGCCTTTGTGGTCGGCATTATTGGAGGGATTTATGGGGTTGGCGGAGGTGCCATCATTGCGCCCTTTTGTGTCGCCATTTTCAACTTGCCGATCTACACGGTGGCCGGGGCATCTCTCATGAGTACCTTTCTCACCTCTATCGCAGGCGTCTTTTTCTACAGCGTGATTCCCCCAGCCGAAGGCCTTTCCACAAGGCCGGACTGGCTGTTGGGCTGTCTCTTTGGCATGGGAGGGATTGTCGGCATGTATTGCGGGGCAAGGCTGCAAAAATTCTTCCCACAGAAGGTCATCACGCTCATCCTGGGGGCGAGCATTACCTTCCTGGCCTGCCGTTATATCCTTCAGTTCTTTGTTCAGTAATTATTTATTTCTTGACATTTTGGTCCATACAGCCTTCATAATAAAGGTGAACGATCGGTCGCCAATTATCACGGGCCTTTTAAATGACACCGAGAAGAAATATTTTACAAAAGGCTCCAGATTTATGCCCCGTTCGAGGCCTTGGCAGTACCAGTATGTCCTTCATTGCCGAGGGACACGGACAGTGCAAATCCGGCCTTCAGCGTCACATCTTCGGCAAAGAAAAATCCCAGCCTAATATCACCTTTTATACTCTCCAAAACACGTCGCCCCCATTTTCGGATGGGAAAAAACCAAAACAGGTATTGAAAGAACTATTGCCCAGTGCATAATTACCAAATAGAAAGGGGGAAAAAATGAAAAAGCTGTTTATCATTTGTGTTCTCGTATCTATCTTCCTTATTCCCTTCATGGCCTTTGCAGCCGACAACACAGGTGTTACTGACAAAGAAGTGACCATCGGAATCACCCTGCCCATGTCCGGTCCGGCCGCCTTCTGGGGAGCATTGGGCCTGGGTGCCAAAGCCTGGGCCGGCCACGTCAATGATCAGGGAGGGATCAACGGCCGGAGAATCAAGATCCTGCTGAAAGACGACGGATACAATCCCGCGCGTTCCATGGCCAACCTGCAGGCGTTCAAGGACAAAGTCCTGGCAGTAAACATCATGGTCGGAACCGCGAACGCCAATGCCTCCAAGGACTTCTTTGCCGCAAATAAGATTCCTCTCATCATGCCCTATGTGTCCGTGAGAATCTGGGCCTCCATGCCCAGGGAAAAGGTTCGATACGTTTTTGCTACCTACCCGGACTATGAAGATCAGGGTATTTTTGTTGCAAATTATGCAATCAACCAACTGGGCTCCAAGAAAATCGCCGTTTTTTACCAAAACGATGATTATGGCAAACCAGGTCTGACAGGGGCGGAAAAAGCCCTCAAGGCCTCTCCGGGAAAGGCCAAATTGGTGGGCGCTGTTCCCTATGAACTTCCTGAAAGGGCCCTGGGTACCCACGCACTGAAACTCAAAGAATCCGGGGCAGACACGGTCATTTTGAATCCGACGCCCCTGCACGGTTCCCTCATCATCAAGGAAATGGCCAAGGTCGGTTATCGTCCCAAGCTGCTGACCGTATTTCCCATGAAAGATCCTGTGATGTTCAAGCTTCTGGGAGAACTCTGGGAAGGCGTGTATGTGACATTTCCGGGGATGACAGGGGTTCCCGGATCCAGTCCCATAGTCGATAAGGTTGTCGATATTCTGCTCAAGTACGAACCAAAGCTGAAAGGCAAGGAGGCATCAGGTCTGGACGGCGCCATGGGAATGATGCATCTGCTCCAAGGGATGAAAAACGCAGGCAGCAATCTCACCCGTGAAAGGCTTGTTCAGGGGATGGAGCAGATCAAGGACTGGAAACCCCAGGGCATTGGTGCGCCCGTGACCTATGGGCCTGATCGCCACCACGGCAACAATGCCCTGCTCATGGGACAGGCAAAGGGCGGCAGGGCCGTGGCCCTGACGGACTGGACTTTTTTCAAGACCATGTTCTAGGGATGGGTGTGCTCGTCGTCAAAGGGCTCGACATCGGCTTTGGTGGTATCCAGGCCCTGGCCGGAATCGACGCTGATGTGGAGCCCGAAGAGATTCTCGCTATCATCGGACCCAACGGTTCGGGCAAGACCACGCTATTCAACTGCATCTCCGGTGTCTACAGGCCAAACAATGGCGAGATACTGTTTCAGGGAGAGAGCCTTCTGGGGCTCTCTCCCGAGGCCGTGGCCCGACGGGGAATTGCAAGAACA
>JAFDIX010000219.1 GCA_019307805.1 Deltaproteobacteria bacterium
TCAGGCTCCTCATGGTCCGAAGGCCGCACCAGGTGTCCTTCGTAGGGACCCGATGCGGAAAGAATGCGTTCGAATTCCATGCTGGTCACTACATTGGGATGTTTAGAATAGCTGTATGTATCGAACTCTGTGGGATCAAAGGGGGTGAAACCCGGGGCGAGAATGATGCCCCCCACCTCGAGAGTTCGTTCCCTCGGCACCATGTCATGGTCCACCGCGCCCGCCAGGCATGCACTTACGCACTGGTAGCACTCGGAACAGATTCCGCATTTCAGACACCGGTCCGCTTCATTTTTGGCCTCATTCTCATCAAAGCCCAGGGCAATCTCCTTGAAACTCCCTGCGCGTTCCTCCAGGGAGGTGTGACCCATGGCGGTCCTTTCCCTGCGGGGCTCCCCCTCTGCTTCGGGCTTTTCATAGGACCAGTCCTGTTCCCTGCCTTCGCGAAGATCCATGCCCTCGATATAACGCATAATGCTGGTGGCCGCCTCCTTGCCGCAGGCCACGGCCTCTACCACGGACTTGGGCCCATAGAGGGCATCCCCGCCGGCAAAGACCCACTCCAGTGGCGTCTGAAGGGTAAGGGCATCGGCTTCAAGCCCTCCGCGTGAGGTGGTTGCAATCCCTTCCGGTAGGTCTCCGGCCTGACCAATGGCCACGATGACGGTGTCTGCCTCGATGGTGGTCAGGTCGCTCTCATCGTAGGCGGGATTGAAGACGCACTGGTCATCGAAAACAGAGGTGCAGGTCTTGAATTCCACGCCGGTGAGGGTGCCTTCCTTTGCCAGGAATTTGTTGGGACCGAGGCTGTTGATGATCTCTATCCCTTCCTCCAGGGCATCCTCAATTTCATAGTCCCAGGCCGGCATCTCATCCCGCTGTTCCAGGCATATCAGGGAGATATTCCCGGCTCCCAATCTCTTGGCAGTCAGGGCCACATCCACGGCCACGTTCCCGCCGCCGATGACCATGACCCTGTTGCCGACCTGCACATCGTTGCCAAGGGCGGCATCCCGAAGAAAATCAATGCCTTTGAGCACCCCGGGCAGATCTTCTCCCTCCACATTGAGGGCCCGGCTGAGATGCAGTCCGGTTCCCACGAACAGGGCCCTATAGCCGTCCTTTTTGAGACTATCCAGCGTGATATCTTCTCCAAAGGTCATGCCGGTCCGTATGTCTACACCCATGTCCTCGATCACCTTGATCTCGGCAGCCAGCATATCCCTGGGCATTCTGTATTCCGGGATTCCAACGGCCATCATGCCGCCCGCAACAGGAAGCTTTTCAAAGACCGTCACCGGGTATCCCTCTCTCCTGAGGTAATAGGCCGTGGTCAGCCCGGCAGGCCCGGCGCCGATGACAGCCACCCTGTCCTCTTTTTCTTCTTTAACCTCAGGCACATAAAGGCCGTCGTCACTCAGATCAAGGTCCGCAATGAACCTGTGGAGGTATTGAATGGCGATGGGCTCATCCAGATCCCCACGGGTACACACCTCCTCACAGGGGTGGTGGCAGACGCGGCCGCAAATGGCGGGGAAGGGATGGGCCTCTTTGAAGAGTTCCAGGGCTTCTCTGTACTTCCCTGCATTGATCAGGGCAATATATCCCTGGACACTGACATGGGCGGGGCAGGTCGCCTTGCAGGGGGCAGTCCCCCTCTTTTCAATGGCGTATGCACTGGGCATGGCCTGGGGATAGAGTTTATAGGCCGCCTTGCGGTCCCGCAGGTTCTCATCAAAGGCATTGGGAACATCGATGGGGCATGCCTTGGCACACTCGTCACATGCCGTGCATTTGGCTGGATCGATAAATCTTGGTTGCTCCAGAAGCTTGACCTCGAAGTTTCCGGGATCACCATTGACCTCCAGGACCTCGGTCATGGTCAGAAGGTCGATATTGAGATGACGGCCCGCCTCCACAAGTTTGGGAGAAATGATGCACATGGAGCAGTCATTGGTGGGGAAGGTCTTGTCAAGCTGGGCCATGACACCGCCAATGGCGGAGTTTTTCTCAACCAAATGGACCAGATAGCCTGAATCCGCCAGATCCAGGGATGCCTGGATCCCTGCGATGCCTGCGCCAATGACCATTATAGATCCTTTTGGGGATTTGTTACTCATAATGTCTGTTGTCTCCTCATAAATATGGTGTGGGAATTGGACCCCATTGTAGGGTTAAAAGGGTCCGTTTTCCATGCCCTGGGGGTTCTTCTGTCTCAGGATATGGTGGGTGGCACAAGGTTTTGTGAAATATTTAACATGACTATGGAAAAGTCAAGGAAAAACGTGACATATCCATGTCAAAACGGTATAGGATATAATCAATATAACTGCTCAGGTTCACGGTTCAAGAGTTCACAGTTCCACGGTTCATGGTTAAAAAAGGATGAACATAGACCAGTGTGAAGATAAGGCAACCAACCGTGAACCTAACAACCTGTGTTGTTACGATCTATGAAGATTATTAGGGATAGAGAAATGCCCATTTACGAGTATGAGTGCGGTCAATGCCAACTGCAGTTTCAGCAGTTATTGGTGAGTAGAGGGGAAGAAAAGGGTCTGGTCTGTCCGAAATGCGGAGGGGAGGACCTGAAAAGGCTTATCTCCAGGGTGGCCTACCATGTATCAGAGTCGGATCGCCTTGGGGCCTATGACCCCAGTGCGCCAAAGCATGATTCTTTCTACCGGGACACCCGTAATATCGGTCTGGATGCCAAAAAACGGGCCAAACAGATGGGCGTGGATCTGGGGAGCGGTTTTGAGGCAAATCTGGATAAACTGAGAACGGATCCGGGAAGCGTGCTGAAAGATAAGGAGTAAAGATCCAAGACCGGGGGTTGGCATTCCATGGAAGCACAGGATTTCAATGATGTGGGGGACGTGGTTCTTATTCACTACCAGGACCAGCCGACCCTCTACGCCCGCATTGAGGCCATAGAGCCGGATGTCAAGAAAGACTGGTACCAGGTGACCTTTCTTTTCCTGACCCTTCCTGCCCAGACCGTGACGTGGATTTTGAGAGAAGGTTATATTAATGGAGAAATGTTTACCATGGGGGGACAGCCCGTACGGCTGGAAAAAGTGCCCTGGTCAAGACCATCGGTAGAAGGGTCCCGGGAAGAACCGGTCAAAGACGGGGAGAAATCCCAGGGGTCGGCCAAGGTGATTCCATTGAAAAGGAAACAATGACCATTGTTCCCTTTTTAGGAGGATAGGTTTGGTATTTATTCTGCGAATTATACTTGCTATTCTGCTTGCGTTTGTGATAGGTCGATTTTTTTTCGAGAGTATGACGGTCATTAAGGTGGGCCTGCTTGCAGGTGTCATGCTGGTCTTCGCCTATTTATTTGAATACACCAAAAAGAGGGACAGGGGGAATAAAAATGGCAGCTAAGAAGTATGTCTTCTCCTTTGAAGAAGGAGATGGAAAAAACAAAAAACTATTGGGCGGCAAGGGTGCCAATCTTTGCGAAATGACCCAGATGGGGCTTCCGGTACCTCCGGGCTTTGTCATTTCCACCGAGGCGTGTCTGGCCACTCTGGAACAGAAGAAAAAGGGACTTCAGGCCGCATTGATGCAGGAAATCAAAAAATCCATGGTGGCACTGGAGAAAAAGACAGGAAAGGGCTTCGGAGATGCCAAGAAACCTCTGCTGGTTTCTGTGCGGTCAGGGGCTGCCATGTCCATGCCGGGCATGATGGATACCATCCTGAATCTGGGCCTCAACGACAAAACCATCAAAGGGCTTATTGCGTCCACTAAGAACGAACGCTTCGCCTATGACTCCTATCGGCGACTGATTCAGCTTTTCGGCTCCGTAGCCCTGGACATACCGGCTGAGGAGTTTGATGAGATCTTCAATGATATCAAGAAAAAGAACAAGGTTACGGTGGACACGGAGCTCAAGGCCGGGGCGTTGAAAGAGGCCTGCCTGAAGTTCTCAAAACTCATTCAAAAAAAGACCAAAAAACCTTTCCCCCAGGATCCCTATGTGCAGTTGGAAGTCGCTGTAGATGCCGTTTTCAAGTCCTGGATGGGAAAACGAGCCGTGGACTACCGCAGGGAGTTCAAAATTACCAAGGATTTGGCCCATGGAACGGCCGTGAACATCTGCACCATGGTTTTCGGGAACATGGGGGATGACTGCGCCACTGGTGTGGCTTTTACCAGGAATCCCGGTACCGGGGAAAACCGGCTCTTTGGGGAGTACATGATCAATGCCCAGGGGGAAGATGTGGTGGCAGGGATCCGGACCCCCAAACAGATTATTCAGATGAGAAAGGACATGCCGAGGATCTACAGAGAACTGGAGGCATTGCGGCATACCCTGGAGAATCATTACAAGGAGATTCAGGACTTTGAGTTCACCATAGAGAAGGGGACACTCTATTGCCTCCAGACACGAAACGGCAAGATGAATGCCGCGGCCTTTATCAAGACCTCCATTGACATGGTCAACGAAGGCCTCATCAATGAAAAAGAGGCCGTTCTGAGAATACAACCGGATATGCTGGACCAGTTTCTGCACCCCAGACTCGATCCCAATGCAAAGGTAGAGGTTCTGGCCACCGGCTTGTCCGCATCCCCGGGTGCGGCCTCGGGCAATATCGTTTTTAATGCCGACCGCGCCGAAACCAAGAATAACCTGGGGGAAAAGGTCATCCTTGTCAGGACCGAGACCAAACCCGATGATATCCATGGTTTCTTTGCGGCCCAGGGTATTCTCACGAGCCGGGGGGGAAAGACCTCCCACGCGGCAGTGGTGGCGCGGAGCATGGGAAAACCCTGCGTGTCGGGTTGTGATGCCATTGTCATTGATGATATTGCCAAGGAAGCGGTCATTTCCGGGGTGACACTCAGGGAAGGGGATACCATTACCATCGACGGCACCACGGGAAACGTTTTTCAGGGTGTTGTCCCCACTATTGAGCCGGAATTCGTGGACGACCTTCTGGTGCTTCTGGAATGGGCGGATGACATGAGCACCCTGGGTGTCATGGCCAATGCCGATACCCCGGACGCCGCGGAGATGTCACGAAAATACGGGGCCACGGGGATCGGCCTGTGCCGTACCGAGCGGATGTTTAATGAACCGGAACGACTTCCCATTGTGCAGGAGATGATCCTTGCCGACACGCTGGAGGAGAGGCAGGCGGCCCTGGATCGGTTACTGCCCTTTCAGCGGGAGGACTTCAAGGAGATCTTCAAGACCATGGGGGAATACCCCACGACTGTTCGTCTTCTGGATCCACCGATCCATGAATTTCTGCCCAGGGAGGACGAGCTCATTGCCGAGATCGAAAACCTCAAAGAGATGCAGGAAACCGTGGACGGCATGGTCGGACTTCCGGACACCCTCCGGATTCTGGATCCCGAGTTGCACGAGCGTTATGCCGGCAATCTTGAGGCGATCTCCCTCGGACTTGGGGAATTGAAAGAGAGAAACCTGGCAGAACCCATGATTCAATCCAAAGAAGTCATGCTCCAGAAGGTCAGGGCCCTGTCCGAGACCAATCCCATGCTGGGGCATCGGGGGGTCCGGCTGGGGATCACCTACCCGGAGATTTATGCCATGCAGATCAGGGCGGTGCTGGAGGCGGGTGCGGAGTGCATCAACGAAGGCTACAAGGTGAATCCCGAGATCATGGTCCCCCAGGTCTGTACCCTGGAGGAACTGAAGTGGGTCCATAACTATGTGGTGGAGATTCACCAGGAGGTAGAAAAGAAATACAAATGCAAGGTTCCCTTGAAATTCGGGACCATGGTGCACAGGCCACCTTCTCCTTTTCGAGAGAAGATGCCGAGAACAAGTTCCTGCCTCTTTATAATGAGCGGGGCATTCTGCAGCACAACCCCTTCGAGGTGTTGGATATCAAAGGGGTTGGTCGTCTCATGATGATGACCGTTGAGTGGGCCCGGAAAACCAGACCGGGCATGAAGATCGGAATCTGCGGCGAGCATGGAGGGCACCCGGATGCCATTCATTTCTGTCATCACATCAACCTGACTTATGTCTCCTGTTCACCTCTGCGGGTGCCTATCGCAAGGCTGGCGGCTGCCCAGGCGAAACTCCTGGAGAAGGAATATAAGGAAGGCTTAGGTTAGGGCGCAGAAGGCACAGGGCCTGCACAGACCCTGTGCCCTGTTCCGTGATTCTTGTGCCTTTGCCATTTGAACGACCTATTCTTCATTATACACATAAGGTGTCAGGTTTCAGGTGTCAGGCCCTATGGCAATGAGCTACTATCTTTTTGAAGAGTGGCTTAATGTGCTGGCGGTTGGGTTATGATCAATAGCCTGAATTGGGCATTCCGGCATGCAGGGTGAACCCCCTGAAACCTGAAACCTGTCGAAGATCCCGTCTGAAGTGAAGCGGGGACACCAGTTGGTGCAGAACTATTCTGTGAGTCATGCACCACAAATCCGAGTTATTTAAATTACATGTGGGACACAACACTAGGATCTGTAGTTGGAAAGTTCGTACAACCTCTGACTCACTTGTGAGAGTTTTTCGTGAACGGGGGAAGGTTGTTCACTATCGGTTCTGGCCTTGGTCACCTTTTCCTGGAAGAAAGCTGCAGCGTTTTTGAAATTGAGTTGCGACAGGGCGCCGATATGTTCTATGGTGCCCTGCTTTTGATACCGCTTTCCAAGGTAATTCATGTTCTTGAGAACATCCTCCTTTTTACCTC
>JAFDIX010000009.1 GCA_019307805.1 Deltaproteobacteria bacterium
GCCAGGAGGGCCTTTACAGTGTCGGTGTGGCCTTTATATGCCGCTTCCGTCAGGGCTGTAAAGCCGTTGTTGTCTTTAGAATTGACATCAGCACCCTTCGCCAGGAGGGCCTTTACAGTGTCGGTGTGGCCTTCTGCTGCCGCTTCCGTCAGGGCTGTAAAGCCATAATTGTCTTTAGCGTTGACATCAGCGCCCTTTGCCAACAGGGCCTGCACAATGTCGGTGTCTCCCTTCTTTGCCGCTTCAATCAATGGGTTCGTCACTGCGGGGCTTTCAGCAGTAAACATAAATATAACTGCTAACAGTAAGCATACACTTAGCCTGCATTTCATATCGATTACTCCTTTGATCCTTGTTTTATGAAGGGTTCGGCTTTGTAGGGGATAAATAATTTCCCAACAGAAGAAGATGCTCTGTCAGGAGCATGGCTGGCCCAGTTTGATAGGGTTCTCCATTTGCTGCTCTCCATTGAGGTTAGAGAGTTGAGGAGAAATGAAATTGATTCGTCAGACCGTAGTGGGTGAAACGAGCTGTGTCAAGTAGATTCGGATAGGGTTATTAGCGTGTGTTGTGGGTGGCTTTGAGGTTCAAAAATTACCATATCATTGATTTTATATAATCCTCTTTTGGTTATGACTACCAGATGAAACATTGAAAATCCTCTGACTTTCTATTACCCAAATGAACCTATCATTTTTCGTAAGCCAAAATTTTGAAGGTTACTAATAAGCTGCAATCTGGGAACCCATTTCGATCACAAGCAGATTCACAAAAGTAATGTTGAATGGGCTAGCCTTTGCTACCTGATAAAATTGGCTATCTTGAAATTTAAATATTTCTTGACTTTATAGGGACACGGGCAAGGTTTAGCCGTTCACTGTTCACCGCTCACAGTTCACTTATTGTTTCGTGCGGAATTTTCCCCGGATTCGAATCGAAATTTCTGGTTTTTCAGGATAGTTGGTTTTCAGCCTTAAAAACCCAAGATAGGTTTCCGGCGTCTCGGAAATATTGGTAAAACTCACCTTGTATTCTTTCCCGGGTGTAATCTCTTCTATGCGATAGGTCGCTTTTGCATCCAGGTTAAAGCTGGCCGGTTCGAGCTTAAGAGGTTTCTCTTTTTGGGCCTTTATTTCAACAGTCGCTGTGACTTTATCTCCGGGCAACCCTTCAAGCCTGACATATCGTGTCGAGACAAAGATGGGGACCTTGACGAAAACGTCAAGGCTCAGGGTCGTTACGGGAGTCTTTGGGTCATTGGTATAGACCCTGGCGCTCTTATGGACCTTGCCCCGATATTCCCTGGTATCTATCTTCAGCGTAATCTTTCCCTCCCCTCCGGGGGGGATGACCTTGTCAAAATCGGCCACCGCACACCCTCACCCGGGTTTGACCTTGATAATCTGGAGTGGCTCCCGTCCCTTGTTCAGGACCGTGAAGGTATGTTCGATGCTCTGGCCTTGCTCCACCGGCTCGAATTGAAAATTTTTCTCGGGGATCACGATTTGGGGGGACATGGAATCCTGGGCCCAGGCATAGGAGAAGAGTGAAGACGAGAACAGCAGGATAAGCACTATTCCGAGCCAAACACTCTTGGTTTGCCGGGGGATTTCACTGGAACACCTGGAGCGCCATTGTTTTTTCATGGTTATAGTCCCATTTCATGCTTCAGTTTGTAGGAAAGTATATCTAATTTAATGGTAAAATCGATGTTTTCAACTCTGCAACAATCCGGGACGTGAATCTGTGTCGGAGAAAAGTTGAGAATGGCGTTTACCTGGGCGTCCAGAAAAAGATCCGCCACCATCTGGGCCACCTCTGGAGGCGTTGTGATAACGCCTATCTGGATTTCCAGTTCCTCCACAGTGAATACCAATTCTTCCAGATCCTTTACCATCAGACCGCTGGGCAGAACCCTTCCGATCTTTTCAGTGTCGGTGTCAAAGGCAGCGACGAAATTAAATCCCCTGGCAGGGAAATTCTGGTGCTGGAGCAGGGCCGAACCGAGATTACCAATGCCTGCAATGCCCATGTTCCACTCCCGGTTGACCGCCAGTATCTTCATTATTTCATGCTTCAGATCCCTGACATCATAACCCACACCCCGCACGCCGAACTCACCAAAGTAACCCAGATCCTTCCGAACCTGCGCCGGATTCACCTGACACAGCCAGGCCAGTTTGTCGGAAGAAACCATTCTGTAACCGTCAAATTCAAGTAATTCAAGCTGCCTGTAGTAGAGAGAAAGTCTGGTAATGGTTGCCTTGGGTATCTTATCCGTTTTGATCAATTCCCTTTTCATCGCTTTTCCATCCCGGCGGGCCCAAATACATGACCTGCCCCTATTTTTTTCTGATCCAAGAGGTTCTTGAACCGGAGAAGTTTTATAGCATAGCCTTGGAAGATGCTGCAATAAAATTGTAATGACATTACTTCTTGTTTTGCTATAAAATGTTTTATGGTTTTTTTTGATCGGAGTTGAATCCCATGACCAGTAAGGTCCCAAAAGAAATGAATCGATCGGACAAGTCCCTCTCCGGGGATGGAGAACCTGACATGGCGCCTGGAGACGGTACCACAATGGATCCCGATTTTTGCCTCTCTGATGAACGATACCGTGCCTTTATTGAAAACATCGATGAAGGAGTGTATGAGACTGACGGACATGGGAACTTTATTTATTTCAACAGTGCCCTGTGCAAGGTCTTCGGCTTTCCAAGGGAAGAGATACAAGGTGTCGGCTACAGCAAATTCATGGACGCAAAGCATGCGCGCATGGCATACGGCGTCTTCAACAAGATCTTTGTCACCCGAAGAGGCGTTACAGACCTCCTTTGGGAAATTATTGATAAAAAGGGCAAGACCAGGAACATTGAGCTTTCGGCCAATCTCATCGTCGACAGTCTTGGCAAGAAGATCGGTTTTCGAGGGATCGCTCGGGATGTCACGGAAAGGCACCAGACGCAGCAACGGCTCAGGGAATCAGAAAGGCGCTACAGGGTTCTCCTTGATTTTATGCCCTATCCTGTAGTGGTCTTTGCCGTTGATGGCCGGGTCTCCTACCTGAACCCCGCCTTCACTGATGTCTTTGGGTGGACCCTTGCCGAACTCCAGGGGAAACGCATTCCCTACGTGCCACCCGACCTCGCTGAGGAGACAAAGGAGAACATTAAGCGGCTCATGCAGGAAAAAATCATCCTGCGAATTGAGACCCGAAGGCTGACCAAGGGTGGGCGTGTTCTGGATGTGATCATGAGAGGGGCTGTCTTCTCAACGGGAGGAGATGAACCGGATGGTTCGTTAATAATCCTCCGGGACATTACCCATGAAAAGAGAATGGCCCGGAACAATGAGGCCCTTCTCAAGATAAGCATGGCCCTCCCCGCATACCCGGACCTTGAAGATCTTCTCGATTACATCAGCAACCAGGTCAAACAGCTCCTGAATGCAGGAGGGGCCCTGGTTATTCTTCTGGATGAAATAAAACAGGAATTCTTCTTTCTTGGCGCGGCCTATGACGACACGGCCACCCAGAAAAGGGTCAAAAAAATCCGTTATTCTGTGAAGAACTCCGCAGCGGGAAGGGTACTCACTACAGGCAAACCCCTCATTGTGGAAGATACCTCCAAAACCCCCTACTTCTCCCCGGTTGTAGACCGGAGATCCGGATCCGACACAAGGAATCTCCTGGCCGTGCCCCTCAGGAGCAGTGATCGCATTTTCGGGGTTCTCATGGCCCTCAACAAAAAAGAAGGCATCTTTGATCAGGCGGACACGGACCTCATGAATATGATTGAGGGCACTGTTTCACTGTCCATAGAGAACGCCAGGTTCTCTGAAGAAGTAAAGGAGGCATACAGGGAGGTCAGCAGTCTCAACAAGGCAAAGGACAAGGTCATCAACCATCTTTCCCACGAACTTAAAACACCCGTTTCCGTGCTATTGGCCTCACTCAATATTCTCACCAAAAAACTGGACGCACTTCCTGAAGAGACATGGAAACAGACCATTGAACGGGCCCACAGGAACCTCGAACGCATCCTTGAGATCCAGTACGAGGTGGAGGATATCATGCAGGATAAGGAGTTCAGGATTTACGGTCTCCTCTCCATGCTGCTGGATCAATGTGCCCGGATTTTTTAAAACAAAGGTTGAACATACTCAAACCCAGATTCTCCCATCGCCAGGTGGACATCTCCACCGACATGGAGGCGGTGTCTGAAATCTGCATTCCCAAAGAAGTACTGGAAAAGGTGTTTGACGGTCTCTTGAAGAATGCCGTAGAGAACACCCCGGATGGGGGAAAGATTGATATCCAGGTACGGGGGAAGGGTGAAGGTGTGGAATTGGTGGTGCATGATTACGGCGTAGGCATCACTGAAGAGAACCAAAGGCGGCTCTTTGAAGGTTTCTTTACGACCCAGGAGACCATGGCCTATTCCTCAAAGCGACCTGGAATCCTCGCGATGTGGATTCATTCCCAAAGACAGCGATGTCTGCCCCGGTGAAATCAGTGAATGCCGGTTCTGCGATAAACGGGAAGTATGTCACGGCTCAGGTGGGACGGTCTTCACTCTCTTTTTCTCCCCCGCGCCTGATGTGGGGTGTGAGGTTGAGGCAAAATCCTAGCGAAGCTCCGCCTTCCTGTCCCGCCGGGGGCGGGGAAACCGACGAGTTGAGAAAAAACGTAATCCATTGCTTGAGGCGAAGCGATGCTGGATGCTGGTTACTGGATGCTGGTCGAAGATCCCGTCTTTAGCGGGGAGGAAAAATTTCCCGCCTATCAATCCTCAGTAGACCGCTAGAGAAGGCCTACCTAATCCTTATATACTCCGCACAACCTACACCCTGAGCTATGCGCCCGGCCTTACCTTGCCCTGCAACGGGTGCATCTGTCTACCTCTTCCTTGAGCCAATCCGGCCAAAAGACCTCATCTATGGGATAACTGGCGTCCAGTGCCTGGAAAGAACCTTCGCCCGCCACCTTTCTGATATTTTCCTGGGTGTTGTACTTGACTTCATCCACGCCCGCCAGTTTTGCCACAGCCCTATTAATTTCCTCCAGGGACTTGTCATAGGGATTGTCATCCTTAAATGCCCTCTGTACCGCCAGTTCATGGAGGCATGCCGGTCCCCTGTGCCATTCCTTGAATGAAGGGAAAACCATGGGACCATAGGAGATCCAGAACTCGATGTATTTTGCTCCCGCATTGTAGACGACCCAAACCGAGCCCCCCTCACTGACGCTTCCCCTGACGATACTGTCATCACCCATGGCCACGTTCTTTTCCCGAAGCAGGGAGTCTATGCCGCCGAATTTGAGCCCCACCTCCTGGGTCCTTGTTTGTCTTTCACCTTCTTGAAAAGTCCTGACCGCCTGGGGGAGCTTGATCAGGGCGGGAAGAAGTTTTTTCTCGAGTCCTTCCGCGATACCAACGGTGACCCCCCAGCCCGACTCAGGATTGGGGATAACGATATCCGCCTTGGAAGACTTGTAATACTGCACCAGTTCAAGGCCCAGCTCTCTCCTTATCTGAAATATTTCCTTTCCCCTGAACAGAGAGGCCACATTCCCAAAGTATACCCCTTGAAATATATCGGGCATAAGGGGGCTCTCAAACAGTCTCCTGGTCTCGACTCCCCCTGAGGCACATATGGTCATTTCCCCGCCATCATATTCCCTCTCGGTGATGCCGTTTAACCGCTGGTGAGAGCAGGATTCAGAACTCACGACAAAAGTGTCGTCGATGACGGCAAAACAAAAAGGTTCAAAGGCCCTCTCATCATTCAAGGCAATCAGAGAGGTCTCCTTCCCGTCATAGACCAGGGCCACGAGGGCGAATGTGGCCCTTCCCCGAAGTCTTTCCAGGAGTTTTGCACCGGCCTCAAATGAGATGCCTTCCTGGCCGATGTACTTGTGCAGCAGGGCGCCGATGACTTCTGTTTTGTTGTCGGTTTGAAGGCTGTAGTCATAGTCCAGCTCTGCCCTGAGGTCATCGTCCTTGATGAGATAGCCATCCATGGTGATGACAACCCTATAGGGGGATTCGCCCCTGGGAGATACTTCTATGGGCTCTGCATTGTTTTTTTCAGCTATTTTTCTTTTTGTATATCCGATATTTCCAATGGCCGCTGTGGGAGCCAGGTCCTGAAATACCTTGACCATGCTATAGTCTATGACTTCCGCAATTCTACCCAGGCCCTTGTGAATATGAATTCCCTTACCACTGCCCACTGCCAGGCCCGTGCTCGCCTTTCCCCTGTGCTGACAGGCACCGGTGGCCAGAAAGGCCTTGTTCACCAGTTCCTTGTCATCCAATCCATACACCCCCACAATACCGTCCATTTTCCCCTCCCAAGATGAAGTGACGTTCCGGATATCAGTAGGGATAATAGAAGTGGATCCATTTTAAGTCAATGGACTTATTCACACAGGAATGGCAAGCGATATTCCTCAGGTAAAGTACAAATGAAGGCGGTAATTAAAAGGAATAAGGAGTGGATTGTTTTCAGGCATGAGTTTGCTTGCAAACAGGGGAGACGCCCCCCCATTCTTGACCCTCCTATTTACCGAAGGACCACATCAGGGCAAACATCACAAGGTGCTGGTTGGGAACGAGGTGATTATCCGATCCCTCGTAAAAACCCCCGTCCGATCCGGTTGAACGATCGTAGCGATACTCCAGGCAGGCAGCAATAGTGTGTTGTGCAAATGGGTTAATTGTGTATTTCAGAGTGGCGGTGTAGGCCTGGATAAACTGTTCCGCACCTGTCGATAATCCGTCAGGGTCATAGTAAAATTCCGGTCGAAATGCCAGGCTCAGGGGATCGCTGATCTGCCACTTTGCCCACAGAGCACCTGCCAGCCAATAGTACCTCGGGTTACCCATTTGCTCCGCCTGTTTTTCCACGCCGAAGTCAAATGACAGAGCCAGCAAAAAAGGATCGCAATTCCATTCCAGGATGGAATCGGAAAAAAATCGCCAGTATTTGATTGCTGTATCTTCCTGATCCGGCCCGTAGTAAATATTTTGGGTAAAGGTGACCTTTTTAGACCTCTTCCAGTTCATCTGCATACTCAAACTGGGTGTGTCGTTGGGGTTTGTAAGATAGTTCCACCCACTCACGGCATAAAATGCCAAATCGATTGTATCGCTCACCGGGTAGGATGAATTATTCGCGCCAAAGAAAAAGTAGGGCACAAAGTCCGTGATATATCCGCGTGTATAATTAGGATTTTCAATGGCATGATAGGATTCATAGGCTATGTGGCTGTTGATAAGCCCACCAGTCACCTGGATTCCATTACCCACCGCAAAAAGGTATGACAGATTGGCGCGGTAAAGGTGCCGCCAGAAGTCCGCACCTGAGATGGCTTCGTTGTCATCGGGTGCCAGCCCTTTGACATCGACACCGCCCTGTACTCCAAACTCCAGACCCCACCGGGATTCGGGCAGCGCTTCCTTGCGCACATACCCCATGGCCATATTTACTTTTGGCTTGTCGACTTCGAATGTAGTGGATTTACTTCGCCAGAGACCATTTCCGGGATCATTAAAGCTTACAGTATAGCCTAGATCCAGATAGGCCCCATAGCGCCAATGACCGGTTCGCGCCTCTTCTGTTTCAATGTGCCCGGATTCTTGCCTGGAAGACCGGTCCTGAGTCTCCGGAAGTGCCGGGTTGTTTTCCCCGGCCTGTGAGGGTAAAACAAAGATTACAAGAAGTCCCCACAGAGCCATGGCGTTGAGGATAATAAGGGGACGTTGTTGAATATGTTGAATAAATGTTGTCAGTTTTCTTATGAGGAGCTTTAAAAAAAGCATAAGCGCCAGGCAAAGACTTGCTTCCTTTCTTGCTTTGCATATTAAGCCTCTGCCGTGTTGAAAGTCAACGCATTGAAGAACCCTGCAGCAAGACTTGTCGACAAGCTCAAGTCGACGCGCTACGGGAAACGCCTTATTTGTACTGTTTGGGCTGGATTTGATATTTTCTGACCTTATACCCGAATATCCGTTCCGTGCTCTCAAGCGCTGTGGCTGCCTGTCGCATGTTTCCACGGTGACTCTTCAGGGCATCGATCAGTAATTCCTTCTCAAAGCGCTCGATAGCATCCTTCAGGGACTGGCTCTGGTGGGTTCCCGTATCTTCCGCGGTCTGGAGGGTGGGGGGCAGGTGGTAGCTGTGCAAGACCTGGTCCTCGCACAACAAAACGGCCCGCTCGATACAGTTTTCAAGCTCCCTGACATTTCCGGGCCAGTGATATTGCGCCAGGGCGTCTATGGTTGGTGTTGAAATCCGTTTCACATCCTTGTTGTATTCCTGATCGTATTTCTCCAGGAAATAATCTGCAAGCAGGAGGACATCGGCCTCCCTATCACGGAGGGCAGGGAGATAAATGGGGTAGACATTCAGTCGATAGTAGAGGTCCTCCCTGAACTCCCCCAGTTCAACAGCCTCCCCCAGGTCCTTGTTTGTCGCTGCGATAAGGCGGACGTTGACCTTAATGGTCTTTGTCCCGCCAAGTCTTTCCAACTCCTTTTCCTGCAAAACCCGAAGGAGTTTACCCTGGCTTTCCAGGGCAAGAGACCCTATTTCATCCAAAAAGATGGTCCCGTTATTGGCCAGTTCAAACTTGCCTTCTTTCTGTTTGCTGGCCCCGGTAAAGGCCCCCTTCTCGTGGCCGAAAAGCTCAGCCTCCACCAGATTGGCCGGCAGGGCTGCGCAGTTGACTTTGATAAAGGGCATGTCGGTGCGATGACTGTTGTAATGAAGGGCATTCGCCGCCAACTCTTTGCCCGTGCCGCTCTCTCCCAGAAGCAGGACATTGGCGTTGCTCTTTGCGACCTGGGTAATAAGGTGGAAAACTTCCTGCATCTTCCGGCTGTTGCCGATAATGGAGCTGAAACTGTATTTTTTCCCAAGCTCTTTTTTTAACCTCAGGTTCTCCTGGTTCAATAAATCCTTTTCCTGATTGATTTTCTCAAGTATGGACACCTTCCGGGCGATAAGCCCGCTGATAATGGTCAAAAGCCGAACATCCTCCTTAAGGGGCGAAGATCCCTCAAAGACCCGGTCCGCGCTGAGGGCACCCATAACCCTTCGGCCCTCTTTGATTGGGACGCAGATAAAGGAAATTTTGGACTTGTCCATCCGGCTTCTGGCACCCGTTCTATCCAGAAAAAGTGGTTCTGCATCAATATTGGGCACGGCCATGGGGCGGCCGCTCTCCACCACACGCCCTGTAACCCCCTCTCCTACCCTGTAGCGCCCTTTGGTCTTTGCATTGGAGGAGATGCCGTGGGCCACTTCCGTACGGATTTCTGAGGAGCCGGGATGCAGAAGGGTGATGGAACCCCGCTTCATACTCAGGTATTCGGACAACAAATCAAGGACCCGATAGAGGGCCTTCCTCAGGTCCATGGTGGCATGGATGGCCTTGGTGATTTCATAAAGGCATTCAATTTCATCCAGTCTGGCCCTCACGGTCTTGGATGCCATGGAATAAAATCCTCTCTCTAGGCTTAGGGGTCAAGTCTTTGCTTGACGCATAGTCAGGATAGAATATATCTGTTGGTATGACTTCTGCAGTTTTGAATCACGTTGCAATTGGCTGCCGGTGCGGATGACCACACTGCTTACTGAAGTGTACGACTCCATATTGAAAGCCTTGGCAATTACAGCTATCCTCTCTCTACTTAGCCGCCTAGAAAGATAGATCGCTAACTTTCGTGGTTCATTTGTCTTACCCCTTTTGGGTTCTAAAATCTCTTTTTCATCAATATCATAGAATTTACAAACGGCCCTTCTTATCTCCTCAACACTGGGGGCTAATGTCTTGGATTGCGGGACTTCCCTATCGTATTTTTTGTCGAAAAAGCTTTCCTTTGCCCATTTTATGAATTTGTCGCCGCCCAAAATAGGTGGTACTCTGATCTTACCAAGAAACTCTGTTAAAGCCTCAGAATTTTCTTTCAAGATAAAATCTTTGTAAAGCCTTATGCCGGTATTTCTATCTTCGGAAAAAAGCGAAAGGATAAAGTCTTTATGCAACCAATCCCATTTCTTTGCATTGGATATAAACCCATTGTGACTGCTCCAGGGATAGTGGCCAAAATTGGTTTCCAAACCAGACTCAAAAGGATTTCGATGAATATAGCGAACCAACTCAAGAAGGTAACTGTCCTGATCAATAAGAATGGATTTATAGCGCCCCCTAAAGAGCGGTCCATCATAATCGTGCTTTTTGTTGAACCTCTGTGTATAAACTGCATTTACTTGTCTCATGAAGCTTGAAAGGTTGCCATCAGGTGTCTGTATCAGCAGGTGATAATGATTAGGCATGAGACAATAGGCAGTAACACACACATTGTACATTTCGGATGCCTCACGCAAAAGTTCAATAAAAGTGAGATAATCGCCCCTATCTTCATAAATCTCTTCATGACGGCGCCCGCGGTTCATTAAATGATACCATGCATCAGGGTATAGGATTCTCAACGGTCTGGACATGGCAGTAGCCTATGCACTTTTCAGTTATGCGTCAAGCAAAGACTTGACCCCTATTCTTGGCGATAACCTCCTACTCGGTTTCAAGACAGTACTTATCGAAAGTTTCGTCAATGGGAACAGGGTAACACCCGTCAAAGCAGGCGAGACAGAGTTCCTCTCTGGGAATGACCGTCGCCTCGACCAGGTTTCCAATACTCAGATATCCCAGGCTGTCCAGCCCAATGAAATCCCGTATCTCGTCAACGCGTTTCTGCGCTGCTATCAACTCTCCCTTGGTCGAGAAGTCGATACCGTAATGGCATGGAAATCGATGGGGCGGACAACTCACGAGCATATGCACCTCCCGTGCCCCTATGGTGCGCAGGGTATTGATCCTCGTCCGGGAGGTCGTCCCCCGAATGATGGAATCCTCTATGATCAATACCCGTTGGTCCTGCAGTAATTCCTTTACCGGGTTGAGTTTTACTTTGACCCCGAAATCCCGCATGCTCTGGGAAGGCTGGATAAAGGTTCGGCCCACATAGTGATTTCTGATAACACCCATCTCCAGAGGAATACCGGATGCATGGGCATAGCCAATGGCCGCATAGTTTCCCGAGTCCGGAATGGGCATCATCAGGTCTGCATCAATGGGATACTCTTTTGCAAGGAGTTTTCCGGATTGCTTGCGAAAGAGATAGACGTTCTGCCCGAATACATTGCTGTCCGGTCTGGCAAAATAGATGAGTTCAAAGATGCATTGGGCCTTGGGTGAAGGGTTTTCCGGCTTGATGCTTTCGAGGCCGTCCTTGTTTATGATGATGATCTCCCCGGGATCTATCTCCCGCACATACTCCGCCTCCACCAGATCCAGGGCACACGACTCAGAGGCCACCACAAAACCGGAGTCCATCTTCCCAAGGCAGAGTGGTCGGAATCCGTGGGGGTCCTTGACCGCTATGATGGTGTCTTCGGTCATAATCACCATGGAGTAGGCCCCTTTGATTCGCCCCATGGTGTGGTGCACGGCCCCTGCCAAGCCCTTGCTCATGGACTTTGCGAGGAGATGAAGCACTATCTCACTGTCCATGGTGGTCTGAAAAATGGACCCGCTGTTTTCCAGGTCTTCTCGAATCTGCCGCGCATTGACCAGGTTCCCGTTATGGGCGATGGCCAGTGTCTTTCCCGCGTATTGGACCCTGAAGGGCTGGGCATTGGTCAGGAGGGAGGAACCGGTCGTGGAATACCGGACGTGCCCCAGGGCGATATCCCCCTCCAGCCTGTCGAGAATCTGCTCGTCGAAAATATCCGGAACCAGCCCCATGGCCTTATGCTCCAGGACCCGTTTTCCGTCTGAACTGATGATCCCGGCGCTCTCCTGCCCCCTGTGCTGGAGCGCATAAAGCCCGAAATAGGTCAACTTTGCAGCTTCCTCGTGACCGTAAACAGCGAAGACCCCGCACTCATCCCTTGGGCGACTCGGGGGAACGAAATGTGTCTGATCCCTTATTTTTGATTCCATGGACGGCCTACCTTTTAGAGTGATACCGGATTTACCGGATGCTGGTCGAAGAACCCGGCCTTACCTCAAGCACACCTTCGAGGTGCTCACACTGTCAAGAGAAGGGGCATGGTTTCTTCGTTACTAACATTCCAACTACGCATGACCTGCCCAACCTATCCCTGCGCCCCTTCTGCATGGTACTCCTGAAGCGTCTTTACACCCAGGGTCCCTTCCTTCATGGCCTGGATGGCCAGGGCCGTGGCTTTGGCCCCTGCCAGGGTAGTGGTATAGGGGATATTAAAGGTCAGGGCCGTGCGGCGGATGGAGTAGGATTCACTGATGGCTTTTTTATCGCTCGTGGTGTTGATGACCAGATGGATTTCATTATTTTTAATCATGTCTACGATATGTGGTCTGCCTTCACGAACCTTTTTCACTCTCTGATTGACAATCCCGTGTTCTGAAAGGAGCCTGGAGGTCCCGGAAGTTGCCACGATATTGAAACCGAGATCGTAGAAGACAAAGGCCGTATTCAGCAGGGCCAATTTATCTTCGTCTTTGACACTCATGAACACCGTACCCGACTGGGGCAGTTTTTGGCCGGCAGCCAATTGGGATTTGGCAAAGGCAAGGCCAAAGGACTGATCGATCCCCATGACCTCTCCTGTGGATTTCATTTCAGGCCCCAGAATGATATCCACTCCGGGAAACCTGGCAAAGGGAAATACCGATTCCTTCACCGAGATGTGTGAGGGAGTCTCCTCCTGGTCCAATCCCAGATCCTTCAGGCGCTCTCCCATAATAACCTTTGTGGCCAACTTGGCCAGGGGAACCCCGCTGGCCTTGCTCACAAATGGTATTGTTCGGGAGGCCCTGGGATTGACCTCCAGGACGTAGATCACGTCGTTCTTCACGGCATATTGGATGTTCATCAGCCCGACCACCCCCAGTTCCCTGGCCAGGGCCTCTGTATGGACTTTGAGTTGTTCAAGAATATCTTTTCCCAGCGATATGGGGGGCAGGACGCAGGCGCTGTCACCGCTGTGTATACCCGCCTCTTCGATATGCTCCATGATACCCCCGATAATCGTGTCTTGCCCGTCTGAAAGGGCATCCACATCCACTTCAATGGCATTTTCCAGAAAACGGTCGATGAGCACCGGTTTGCCCGGGGATACCTGTACGGCGTTTTGAATATAATACTCCAGATCCTTCTGGTCATAGACGATCTCCATGCCCCGCCCTCCCAGGACGAATGAAGGTCGCACCACAACAGGATACCCGATCCTTCGAGCCACTTGAATGGCCTCTTCTCCATTGGTGGCGATGCCGTTATCGGGCTGGAGAATATCGAGTTTTTTCAATAGGATCTGAAACCGCTCCCTGTCTTCAGCCCGATCTATGCTGTCCGGGCTCGTTCCGAGGATTCGGACCCCTGCTTCGGCCAGGGGAACGGATATGTTCAAAGGGGTCTGCCCTCCAAACTGCACAATCACCCCCTCCGGTTTTTCCTGGTCAATGATATTGAGGACATCCTCTCTGGTAAGGGGCTCAAAATAGAGCTTATCCGAAGTATCATAATCCGTACTCACCGTCTCCGGGTTGCTGTTGACCATGATACTCTCGATTCCCATCTCCCGGAGGGCAAAGGACGCCTGGACGCAGCAGTAATCGAATTCAATGCCCTGGCCGATTCGGTTGGGCCCTCCCCCGAGAATAACCACCTTTTTCCTGTCCGACGCCCGGGCCTCATTCTCCTGCTCATAGGTGGAGTAATAGTAGGGGGTATAGGCCTCGAATTCGGCGGCACAGGTATCCACAAGTTTGTAGACAGGGGTGACTCCGGCCTGTTTCCGGATCTCCCGGATGGTCTGTTCCCGGGAGGAAAAGATCACTGCAAGCTGGATGTCGGAAAAACCGTATTCCTTGACCTGTTTCATGAAATCCGGATCCCATTTTTCCGGGGTAACCCCTTCCTCCTTCAGGGCCTTGAGCCGCTCTTCCATGAAAAATATCTGTTCCATATGAAAGAGAAACCAGGGGTCAATGTGGCTCAATGCATAGATCCTCTCAATGGACATCCCATTGCGAAAGGCCTCCCGGATCATGAAAAGCCGTTCCGAATTGGGATTGATAAGCCCTGCTTCCACTGTTTGAAGATCGAGGGGGCCTTCATGGGTTTCCGGTCGGTCAGACCCCAATCCGTACCGACCGATCTCCAGGGACCGGATTGCCTTCTGAAGGGATTCCTTGAAGGTCCTCCCGATGGCCATGGTCTCTCCGACCGAGCGCATGGAGGTGGTCAGTCTGTCCTCCGTCCCGGGGAACTTCTCAAAGGTCCAACGGGGGACTTTGACCACACAGTAGTCGATGGTGGGCTCAAAGGAGGCAAGGGTCTCCCGGGTAATATCGTTGGAGATCTCGTCCAGGGTGTATCCTACTGCGAGCTTGGCAGCGATTTTTGCGATGGGAAAGCCGGTGGCCTTGGATGCCAGGGCGGAGCTTCTGGAAACCCTGGGATTCATCTCTATGACTATCATCTCACCGTTTTCCGGATGAATGGCGAACTGGATATTGGACCCCCCGGTCTCAACCCCGATTTCCCGAATAATGTCGATGGCCGCATCCCGCATGGCCTGGTATTCTCTATCCGTGAGGGTTTGGGCCGGCGCCACGGTAATACTGTCCCCGGTGTGGACACCCATGGCATCGAAATTCTCAATGGAACAGATAATCACCACGTTGTCCTTGAAATCCCGCATGACCTCCAACTCATATTCTTTCCAGCCAATCAGGGACTCCTCGATGATCACTTCAGAAATCATGCTGGCAGCGAGCCCGGCCTTTGCAATGCTTTCCATCTCCTCGCGGTTGTAGGCCACGCCACTGCCGATCCCCCCCAGGGTAAAGCTGGCACGAATAATAACGGGGTATCCGATTTTGGCAGCCGCCTCCCGGGCCTGGTCCATGTTCCGGGCAATCCCGTTTTTTGGAACCCGCAGTCCAATGCTGTTCATGGCGTCGCGGAACTGCTCCCTGTCTTCCGCCTTGAGGATGACCGGCAGGGACGCACCAATCATCTCCACACCCAGCCTCTCCAGAACACCTGCCTCAGCCACCATCACGGCCGTGTTAAGACCCGTCTGGCCTCCCAGGGTCGGGAGGATGGCATCCGGTCTCTCCCGCTCCATCACTTTTTCAAGTATCTCCGGTGTAATGGGTTCCACGTAGGTGCGGTGGGCCGTCTCGGGATCGGTCATGATCGTGGCAGGATTGCTGTTGATGAGTACCACCTGGAAGCCCTCTTCCATAAGGGCTTTACAGGCCTGGGTACCGGAATAGTCAAACTCACAGGCCTGCCCGATGATGATGGGGCCGGAACCGATGATGAGGATCTTCTCTATGTCTGTTCGTTTTGGCATGAGATAGCTGTAAATACCTGGCCTTTATGAGGCTTTGCCTTCCTGTCCCGCCAGAGGCGGGGAAGGCAATGAGCTGGAGCATTAGATAACATACTGCTTGAGTCGGGAAGATACTAGATGCTGGTTGCTGGATGCTGGATGGATTATTTTTGGGAACTCAATAGTTCATCACATGGTAGATGAAATTATTCATTTTTGATCCCGTGATTTTTTTGGTCCACTTTTACCAGTATCAAGTATCTGGCATCCAGTATCTTTTCATTATTTGCAGTACAATATGTTGAAACCTGATGCAAATCCGCCGCAGGCGGAAAATTATTAAGATCTTGGGCTATGCCTCTTCATCAGCGCGATGAACCTGTCGAAGAGATAGCCGGCATCATGGGGGCCCGGTGACGCTTCTGGATGGTACTGCACTGAAAAAAGAGGGATTCCCCGATGTACAAGGCCCTCCAGGGTGTTGTCATTCAGGTTGATATGACTCAGTTCGATGTCGGGGATATCCAGGGATTCCATGTCCACACAGAATCCATGGTTTTGGGAAGTGATTTCCACTTTACCCGTGCCCACATCCTTGACAGGCTGGTTGGCGCCGCGATGGCCGAACTTGAGTTTGAAGGTTTTTCCCCCGAGGGCGAGACCAATCAGCTGGTGGCCGAGGCAGATGCCGAAGATCGGTCTTTTCCCCAACTGTTCAGCAATGGTCTTGACCGCATAGGTGACCGCCGCGGGATCCCCGGGACCATTGCTCAAAAAAAGCCCGTCGGGTTGAAGCCCATTGATGGTGTCGGAATCGGTCGTTGCCGGCATGACGAGAATCGTGCATCCCCGGTCCTCCAGGGAACGAAGAATATTGTATTTCACGCCATAATCCATGGCCACAACGCGCCAGTTCCCGGGCCTGTCCGGCCATTGGAACCCTTCCATACCCCCGGTCAGCTTCACAGGCCTGCCATCCTGCCAGAGCACGGGCTCAGGGCATGTTACTTCCCGGACCAGGTCCTGTCCTTCCATGTTCGGGGCCTGTCTTGCCTTTTCCACAAGGGAGTCGGGATTCAGGTCCGTCGTGGAAAGGGCGGCCTTCATGGCGCCTGCCAAACGGATATGCCGGGTAAGGGCCCGGGTGTCGATTCCCTCAATGCCCGGAACGCCTCCGGCCCTCAGGTAATCCGCCAGGCTTTTGCTGGAGCGCCAGTTGCTTGGAAATTCCTGGCATTCCTTGACGAGCAGCGCCTTTACCTGAATCCGATCAGACTCCACATCCTCTTCGTTGACGCCGTAGTTCCCTATCAACGGGTAGGTCATGGTCACCATCTGTCCACAGTAGGAAGGATCCGTCAGGATCTCCTGGTACCCGGACATACTGGTATTGAAAACCACCTCCCCAACGGACTCGGCCTGCCCCGTAAAGGAGCGACCGGAAAAGATGGTCCCGTCTTCCAAAGCCAGCAACGCTTTTATTCTTGTTTCAGATTTTGGCATTAATCCTTGGTTGCAGCCGCTCCCTTCTGAAAACAACGTAGACGAGCTTTGGGGTAAATAGCATAAAGGGGCGTGAATTTGCCAGAAAATTCAAATCATGGTCAAAGAATCCCGGCTCAAAAAGTCTGTATCATAATTGAATAAAAGCACTTAAGCTATGCCGCCGCGCCTTCCTTGCCCCATTCCTCAAGCCCGTCGCCCCCCCAATCCGCGGCTTCCTCGGGTTTGGCCTGCTGCGGTCTCACCTTGCGGTAGACTTCCAGGGGGCTCCTGGTCTTTCCTTCAACGGTCAGGAGATCTTCCTGAATACGAATCCCGAACAATCGTTCGTTCTCCTCCAGGTAGGGAAGGATCAGATCCCAGTCCTTTTCCCCAAGGGGTACGATCTCACCGCCGTTCAATTGCCCTTCATCGATCTCCTGCATGGGGTCTCTGGCGTAGATAGCGCCCCCTGATGCCAGGGAAAAGAGGTTGGATCCCGGATAGGGTGTGGGTTGGGGTTGCACATTTCCCTGGAAGTCGAATTCCACCCCGTTCAGGATAACAAAACCTCCCCCTTTGAGAGGGTCCCCGGCCATAAAGGATTCTGCCAGATAGTCCAGGCTCGTGCCGTTGATGACCACCCGGGGCCTTCCCACGGCATTGATGAGGGGTCTTCCGGCAGCATTTCCCATAACATAGACCTCCCCCCCCTTTGCACCGTAGAGAAAGGTCTGACCCGTGTCCCCGTAAATCACCAGCTTGCCCGATTTCATGATTTGCCCCAGCTGATCCTGGGCATTGCCATGGACGTAAATGCCGAGACCGTCTATTCCGGAGGCGAGGTAGTCCCCGGAACTCCCATAAATATCGATTCGAACCCCGCCCGAATCCGATCCGAAACCACATCCATGAAAGCGCTGGCCCTTCAAACCAAAGACAATAAATCTTCGCCAGCCTCTCAAATAGGCCTCGGACATCAAGCGGCTGTCGCACTGATCCCCTTCGGGGGGAAAGAGGGAGGCGTCAATGATAAGCACCTTCTCATCATCCGACGGCCCCCTGAAAAACTGCCGGGTCTCCCAGTCAATGAACCGGTAGGTACCCTTGCCTTCTTCCCTCTCCAGAGAAGGGAAATGGCGAAAAAGGGTCTCCAGGGTCTGGTTGATCATCTGGAGCACGGAACGGCGCTTTTTGTCATGGGTCGGGTAGGGACGATCAAGGAGCAGGGTGAGGGCGGCAAGGGCCACCTCGAAATGGGCATCACCCTTTATGGCCCAACCCTTGATCTCGCGAAGGCAGTCCATGAGATCCCCGTAGCCCCAGATGGCAATGTTTTCCTTCACGTATTCAAAAAGGAGATCGGGCCGCTGCAAGTCAAAGAAACGGGAGATGTCAAAACGTTCCCTCTCCTCATCTTCCATGAGATAGTAGACCCTGCCGGGAAGGTATGGGGTTTGATCCCGGGGTACGGTCACCTCCCTGCCGAACTTGTCGACACAGGTAAGTCGCCTCTCGAGGGAATCCGGGCTCGTCTCATCGAGGTTGAAGATGAACGCCCCGCCGTCCGTGTGGCTCCCGCCCCGGGCGTTCCAGTATCGGTCAGCCACCGTCCCGACCCGCGGATCCTCATCCGCCAGGCTTTTGAGGGTGGCATCAATGGCCTGTTTCTCGGAACACACCAGGCCGATCTGTACCTGCCCGTCGTGGAGGGCAAAAACCTGTGGCCTCAGCATGGCTGTATCTGTGATTCCGATGAGTTGAAGACGTTTGTTCTCCGCATCGTTTCTGGCGATGATAAAAAACCAGGGGCCGTCGGGGGATCCGTGGATGTGGGTGGCCTGAAGCGCGCGGTAGATCTCCTGTTTCTCTTCGGGCAGTTGATCAAAATCTCTCTCCATGGTGGGGGCGAGACTCTCGATGACATACTCCAGGGGATAGCCGTAGGTGCGACTGTAGAGATCAAAGAGGAGGGCAGCGACCTCCGTGTCTGTTAAAAATTGAGGGTAGATATTGCGCTGTTTGAGATACTCGGCCACCGAATGGTAGTTGGCGAAATCCCCATTGTGTACCAGGGCTTCATTCATTCCAATGAAAGGGTGCGCCCCTGCCGGGTGCCAGACCCTTCCCTTGGTGGGATAGCGCTGGTGCGCAATCCAGGAGTGGGCCTTGAAATCATCCAGCTTGTAATATTGCACCACCCGTTCTGCATAGCCCACAATCTTCAGAATGAAGAAATTCCTGCCATGGGAGAGTACAAAGGCCTGCTGCTTGCCCACCGCATCATAATAATTTTTGTTGATATTGAAGCTGTTCTGGTAGACAAACTCATCCTCGGCCTGCCTGGGGCTCAGAGTTTGGAGACCGTTGTCCGCGATGAACTTCTCGAGCACTTCAGATTTGACGCGCACAAAGTACCGCCAGACATCCGGCGGTCGCACATCCAGCCCTCGAATATCACGATAATCTTCAATGTGGGGGATGGTCTCTGAAAAATCCACCTGGAACCAAGGGGCAATGAATCGCTTCTCCAGATCTTCCATGACCCCGTCCTCCAGGACGGCAATCTGGAGGATATAGTCCTCCTCAAGGGTTTCCCTGGACACCCCGAGCATATTGGGATCGAATCCCATGGCCGCGATACCCCCTCCCCGGCCGTTTCCGCGATTGTGCATCTGCCTGGAGGGTTCAAAGATATGCTTTCCGCGTACCGGTATGGAGCAGGAAAACCCGGTTACACCGCACCCCCCCTCGGCTTCCATGGGATAGTGATGTCTTGGCGGTAGGTCCTGCACCAGTCGTTTTCTTGCTTGAATGATTTTCCTTATGGCATCCTTCTTGTACATCACTTTCTGCCCGGTCTCCTTTCGTCTTTCATATAATCCAAATGGACGAGGCAATCCGTCTGTCCCACCAGGTCCTTCAGGCGCTTTAACCCCAGACGTTTCAGGATACGCGACAACTCCTTTTTCCATGCCAGAAAGAGGTTGATGATCCTCTG
>JAFDIX010000010.1 GCA_019307805.1 Deltaproteobacteria bacterium
CCTCAAATTCGCGCTTGGCAGAGGCCATGCTCTCTTCAGCCTTTTCCAGCCAGTAGCGGACAACCTCTGCGCGTTTCTCTTCGCTGGTCATAGGCGTATGCCCTCCCTCATGATTTCTTCCCTCAAAGGAAGCACTGAAATCAGTCCGGACTCCCAGGATTTACGGTCAACCACCAGCGTGCTGAAATTTGTCCCGAATTGAAGATTGACATCGAACACAATGTCCGTGATTTCATGGCGCTTTATACGGGAAACCGGTTCTGAGATAATGATCAACAGGTCCAGGTCGGACTCAGGTTCGGCCTCTCCCCTTACGGCGGAGCCGTACAATAGGAAATCCACCACATGGAAACGTTCCGTTACCCTCGCCTTGATGTCACGCAACGCATCAGATTGCATTGAAGAAAGAATTGTTTCATTCATGCCAATACTCCTTTCACCTCTATTTAACCACGGATTACACGGATATCACTGATAAATACCCAATAGAAAAATGGTTGGCCAGTAATCACGGGATAGTATCGATCCTCAATCGCTTACTCAACAATTCCTTTTCTCTCCGATTCGTGCCATTCGTGGTTCAATCTGATTTTTTCCCTGTCACGGCTTTCACTTCGGCCAGGAGATCATCGAATTTGCCATAGTTGGCCTTCACACCGTCATCCAGGTCGCTGGCAAAATGTCCCGAGTGGATTCGAGGCCAATTCATTTATTAGATTTTTTCTTGAGGTCAGGTGGCTCAACGCCATGGTGTTCCTGAGTATATGTGAGGATCGCATTCGTGATGAAATTGGAAATCGAACGCCTTTCTTTCGTGGCATACTCTTCAATAAATTTTTTAATCTCTTTGTCTATTCTTATATTTACCAAGATTTTCATGTCTCCCCTTCTACATTTTTTCCTTTTTATAGGGGGAGAGGAGTTGTCCGATGAGAAGTCAGGCGGATAAAGCAGCGAATTTCCTGATAAAATATGGTGCCCCCGGCATGACTCGAACATGCGGCGCCCAGATTAGGAATCTGGTGCTCTATCCACCTGAGCTACGGGGGCATTGGTAGAAAAAATAACACAAAACGAGGAAAAATCAAGCACCTTTAATACAATCCAGCTACCTGCATCCCCTGCTCTTTGGGCCCCACTCGCCGTTGAAATGCCCGAAATAGGGGGAATCCAACCCGCCTCCCTTCCATTTGTCATGGGATATCCTTCAAGATTCAATCCTATTTTGAAACGGCAAAATATGGAAATAATTATTGAAAAATGGTGGATGATGATATAAATTAGGAAGGTTAAACAGATGTGGGGATGTAGCTCAGTTGGGAGAGCGGTACGTTCGCAACGTACAGGTCGTCGGTTCGATCCCGATCATCTCCACCACAAAAAACGCTCACACACTTTGGGTTATATATAATGATTGGGTGAGACCTTTGAAAATGGAACGACGCGCAACCATAAAAAGAAAGACAAAAGAGACTGATATTCAACTGGAACTCAATCTGGACGGCAATGGCCGGTATGAAATCGATACGGGGATCCCTTTTATGGATCATATGCTCGGCCTTTTTGCCGCCCACGGATTTCTGGATTTACAGATCACTGCAAAAGGGGATACTGAAATTGACTATCACCATACTGTTGAAGATCTGGGAATCTGCCTGGGAAAGGCCCTGGAGGACGCCCTGGGAGAGAAAAAAGGCATCCGCCGGTTTGGAGAGTCGACCCTTCCCATGGATGAAGCCCTGGCAAGGGTGGTGATCGATATCTCCAATCGCCCTGCCCTGTCCCATCGAGTGAGTGCGGCAGAAAGCAAAACCGGAAATTTTGATATCAATCTGATCCGAGAATTTTTCCGTGCCATGGTAAATTATTCCGGCATGACCCTGCATATTGATCTTATATCAGGTGATGATCCCCACCACATTGCTGAAGCCATATTCAAGGCATTCGGCCGGGCCCTGGACAAGGCCGTCAGTGTGGAAAGCCGGCTTCAGGGTTCGGTTCCCTCTACAAAGGGGGTGTTATGAAAAAAGGAATGGATAGCGCCATGTGGAAGAACCGTGCATTGAGATCGATGGCCCTTGTTTTGATGATGATGTTTTTATTGGGTGGCTGTTCTTATTTCAAGGGTAAGGGAAAAACCGTAGAAAAGGAGCATCCAAAGCCAAAAAGCAACATTCAGAGTTTGGCGGTCATAGGGTTCCTGCGCGCCAAGGCCCCTGGTGATGAGACCGGTATGGTGAGAAATCATTTGTCAGGATCCATGCAAATGTGTCGCCCCGTTGACCAGGGGGATGTCGATAAGCTGACCTCAAACCTTTTCGACGGATTAAAGAAAGACCACAGCTACACTCTCATTTCTCCAGAACAGGTAAGGGGAATATTCCAAAAGAATCTGGCATCCAACCCTATCCTCGGCGACATCGACCTTTTGAAAAGCATCGGGCAGCAGTTCTCTACCGACGCTGTCCTTGTCGGGTATATTTACCAGTGGAGGGAACGCCAGGGGTCAGACTATGCGGCCAGGCAGCCTGCTTCCGTAGCATTGGACCTGTACATGGTTGAAACCAGTGTAGGGGCAATTCTCTGGAAGGGAAATTATGATAAGACCCAGAGGTCTTTGAGTGAAAATATATTGGACAGGATGACTTTTCTTCGGGCTGGGGGAAAATGGCTTTCTGCGGAACAATTGGCCCAGTTAGGACTGGAGGATTTTCTTGCCCAGTTGCCCAAAGCAAAAGGGGCAAAGAAGGAATAGCTTTTGCTTGTTATCCCTGCCATAGATATCAAGGACGGCCGCTGCGTCAGGCTGCTGCAGGGCCAAATGTCCAAAGAGACGGTGTATTCTGACGTTCCGGAAGAGATGGCCCTGCAGTGGTTCAATAAGGGGGCGGAGAAGCTTCACCTGGTCGACCTGAATGGTGCCATTGAAGGCGTTCCGGTAAACGGCGAAGTGATCAGCAAAATCACCAAAACCGTCCCCATCCCGGTTGAATTGGGCGGAGGCATCAGGAACCTGGAAACCGTTGAAGCCTACCTCAATCTTGGCATCCACCAGGTTATTCTGGGTACCGCTGCTTGCAAAAACCCCGAATTTGCGACACTTGCCTGTCAACGCTTTCCCGGCCATATTATACTCGGCATTGATGCCAGAAAGGGATTTGTGGCTGTTGAGGGCTGGACTGAGCAAACCCGGGTGACCCCGGTGGAACTGGCAAAGGATTACGAAAAGGCCGGAATCTCGGCCATTATCTATACTGATATTCAAAGGGACGGTATGCGCACCGGGCCCAATGTGGAGGCAACCACGGCCTTGGCCCGGGCGGTAGAGGTTCCCGTGATTGCGTCCGGCGGAATTTCCGATATGGATGACGTAAAACGACTCTTGCCCCTTGCCCAGTGGGGTGTAACGGGCATGATTACCGGAAAAGCCATTTATGAGGGCACCCTGGATCTTGAAGAAGCCGTCAAAGAGGCCAAGGGGGCATATTCATAGATTTTAATTGACTTTTTATTGTTGATTTTGTATTTTTTAGGATTAACTTCTATCCCTGTTAACCATCACAATGACTCTGGAAGAGAAAATTGCCGATGATTTAAAGGCTGCGATAGAGGCCAAGGATACAACGCGCACATCCTGCCATGAAACTCCTTCCTTTTGTGAAGGGGTTTTTTTCTTAAAGTAAGGCGAGCATTATTCGCTGATACCATTCCATCAAATGCTACTCCCCTTTATTGGATGGGAGGGCTTCTGCGGCCCTATGGATGCCTACCAGTCAGCAAAAGAAGAGATTAAAAGAGCAGCGGACATCGTTCAATTGATTGGGGAATTCGTCCAGCTCAGGAAAGCCGGCCAAAACTATGTCGGCCTCTGCCCGTTTCATTCTGAAAAGGATCCTTCATTTAGTGTAAATTCTGCTCGGCAGATGTTTCACTGCTTTGGTTGCAAAAAAGGTGGGGACGTTTTTGCCTTCTGGATGGAGTATCACAAAACGACCTTCCCGGAAGCCATGACNNCTTTAACGCCATCGCAAAAGGGGAAAGAGGCGCTGAAAAAAACAATATTCAAGGCGAACGCTCTCGCAGCAGAGTTTTTCCATTCAACGCTCTTGGAGTCTGAGAAGGGATTGGATGGTAAAAAATATTTTGATGAGAGGTCGTTGAATGAAGAAATCATCTCTGTCTTCAGGTTGGGATATGCCCCCAACCAGTGGGACGGCCTGACCCGCTTTTTAAAAAGCAAGCAGGTGGATTTGAAAAAAGCAGAGATTGCCGGGCTCATCATTCCGAAAAAGAGTGGTGGGTACTATGACCGCTTTCGTAATCGGGCTATATTTCCGATTTATAGCATGCGAGACCAGGTCGTAGGGTTTGGGGGAAGGGTACTGGATGGCTCTCTGCCAAAGTATCTGAACACACCTGAAACCCCGGTCTTCCATAAAGGGGAGTTGCTCTATGGTCTCCACCTGGCCCACAGGGCCATCCGGGAGGCGAGCCTTGCGGTGATCGTCGAGGGGTATACGGATGTGTTGGCACTTGCAAAACACAATTTCCATCTGGCCGTTGCCACTCTGGGAACTTCCCTGACCAGGGAACATATCAGAATGCTAAAAGGATATGCCCGTGATGCGGTGGTCGTTTTTGATGCAGATGCAGCAGGCCAGGCCGCTGTGCTGAAAAGCATGGCCCTGTTTTTAAAAGAAGGCCTCTCCGCAAAGGTGCTTGTTTTGCCTCCGGGAGAGGACCCGGACAGCTTTGTCAATAAAAATGGTTTGGCCCCTTTCCGCCGTTTATTGGAAAGTTCCATACCCATATTTGATTTCTACATTGATTTACAGCTAACCGGTGCAGGGGACCAGATAGAGGGGCAGCTGGACCTCTTGAGGGAAATTTTTCCCCTTTTGGAAGAATTGGAAAATGCCGCACAGCGTTCATTTTATATGCGACGCCTTTCAGGCAAATTGAATATCAACGAGACCGCCCTTTTGGAAGAACTGGGGAAATGGAGGGCCCGGGGATCACCCAAGCGTGGCAATGCCCCCCTGAGAGCAAGGCCTTCCTCTGAAAAGACAAATGCGCTGGATGACATTAATGACGGCTATTTACTCAATCTTTTAGCACACCACCCCCACACTGTGGAGAGTCTGGTAAAGTACGACTGCAGGGCACTCATATCTGACCCTGTAATAAGAGATATATATGAGCTCATTGCGGACCTTTCTTCCGAAGAGAACATCTTGGAACCCTCTCAGATTCTTGAAAGACTTGATGGCGAGGTTATTCAGGAAAGATTTCGAGAGGCGATGCTGTCACCATCCATTTTCCCCGATGATAGCCTGGATCAGGTTTTGAAAGGATTTGAGCATAGAATCCTTCAGATAAAAATGGAGGCTTCAAAAGCAAAGGCAAAGGAACAGCTGGATCTGAAGGAACTCAACAAAATTCTAAAATTTAAAAAAGCGACGGAAAATCAGTATCTTTGATGAATCTCTCTTGGCGCTTTGAGGAAGCAGGAAATTATGAAGTCAAAATCTGTAGGAGGAAATAGGATGGCGAAAAACTCTGATATGGTTAATTTGAAACGATTAATCGATATCGGTAAACGAAAAGGCTATATCACCTATGAAGAACTCAATGATGACCTGCCCGACGATGTCGTTTCTTCTGAATATATCGATGACCTCATGATGATGTTTGAAGAACTTGACATCCTGGTCATTGACGAGGCCTCTAAGGAGGCCATGGAGAAGTCAAAGAATGCCAAGAAAAAACAGCAGAAGGCCGTGGGGAAAGAGAATTTCCGCGCCGATATGTCTGAAGCGGGTGCACGTGTCTCTGATCCTGTAAAAATGTATCTAAAGGAAATGGGGTGCATCTCTTTGCTCACCAGAGAAGGTGAAGTGGAGATTGCCAAACGGATTGAGGAAGGGGAAAGAGAAGCCCTGGATGCCCTTTTAAACTGTTGTGTGGGCATCGAATATATCATTGACCTCGCTGAAAAACTGAGAAACGAGGAAATCAAATTAAAAGATGTCATCAATGATCTGGATGACGATGAGAACCATACACAGGCGGGGGAAAGAAAAGAGTCCATCATAATCCTGATTGAGCGGATTGAGGCGTTTTACAATAAATCCTCTGAATGGAAGCGAGAAGCCTTGAAAAAACGGTGCGCTGCTGCAAAGAGAAAGAAACTCCTGGGCAAGGTAGACAAGCATCACAAAAAAATTGTTTCCATGATTGGGTCCTTTAAACTCGAAAAGTCACAACTCGATCGCATGTTGGAAAGGCTTTTGGATATTGTCGATCAGATTGATGAAGCAGACAGGGACATTGCAGAATGTATGCTTCGTGCAGGAGGCAAGCCCATTTCCTACCTCAAAAAATGTATCAACCAAATCCCTAAATCCGCAAAAGACAATCAGCAGGTGACACCCCTTAAAATCAAGAAGCTTGAGCTTATGGCCATGAAATCGAAAGTTACCATGGCCGAGAGGAGTGTCCGGGAGATTAAATCCCGCACCAACATGGACAAGAGGGAATTACGCGAGACCTTGCGGATTGTTGAAGAAAGAATGGAAAAGTCCAAGAGGGCCAAAAGCGAACTGATAGAAGCTAACTTGAGGTTGGTTGTCAGCATCGCCAAGAAATATACCAACAGGGGGCTTCAATTCCTTGATCTTATCCAGGAAGGAAACATCGGTTTGATGAAAGCGGTAGATAAATTCGAATACCAGAGAGGATACAAGTTCAGCACCTATGCAACCTGGTGGATCAGGCAGGCCATTACCCGGGCCATTGCCGACCAGGCACGGACCATTCGTATTCCTGTACATATGATAGAAACCATAAACAAACTCATACGGACCTCACGGTATCTGGTGCAGGAGCACGGCCGTGAACCGACTCCCGAGGAAATTGCAGAGAAGATGGAATTTCCTTTGGAGAAAGTGCGAAAGGTATTGAAAATTGCAAAGGAGCCCATCTCCCTGGAAACGCCCATCGGGGAGGAAGAAGATTCCCATCTGGGTGACTTTATTGAGGACAAAAAAATCATTTCGCCCGGTGAGGCCGTTGTGAATCACAACCTGGGAGAGCAAACCAGAAAAGTGCTGACGACGCTTACCCCGAGGGAGGAAAAAGTCCTTCGAATGCGTTTTGGTATCGGAGAAAAATCCGATCACACTCTCGAGGAAGTGGGCCGGGATTTTAGTGTGACAAGGGAAAGAATTCGCCAGATTGAGGCAAAGGCCCTGAGAAAATTAAGACATCCAAGCAGAAGCAAAAAACTGAAAAGTTTCATCGACAGATAGGCTGCAGGCAGTCATCAATTTACCTTGACAAACACCAAATCAGTCTGCATGCTACGCACATAGGGGAGGAATCAGTGGGCCTATAGCTCAGCTGGAAGAGCCACCGGCTCATAACCGGTAGGTCCCTGGTTCGAATCCAGGTGGGCCCACCATTTTATCACCTTTGGTAATTGTGGAGGAAAATCCTATTCATAGGATCCTTTTTGAACAGGGAGCTTAACACAACGAAAGGCGTACCTGTTGAGGGTACGCCCTTTCCTTTTTTTATCCCCTGCAATTTCCAGTACTCCTTCGCCCCCTAACACATGATTCCTCCACCGAATTCCTGCCACAGGGGAAAGGGTTAAGGGCTTAATGGCGATACATGGTACCAACGCTTAAGGATATTTTCGATACCCTAGACAGAATAGCCCCTTTTAGTATCGCACAGGACTGGGACAATTCTGGTCTTCAGATCGGTACTTTCTCAAAGGAAATAAAGAAAATATTCATTTCCCTGGATCCATCCCTCAAGGCCCTTCAGGAGGCTTCCCGCAGGCAGGCACAGTTGTTATTGACCCATCATCCCCTCATCTTCGGCTCCTTTTTCTGCATTGATGGGGATGTGTATCCGGGGAATGTTATTACCGAGGCCTTAAGAACCGACATAGCCGTACTTGCAGCCCATACGAATCTTGATGTGGCCCGGGGCGGTATCAATGATATGTTGGCCGATCTATTCGATCTTCTGGAGGTCGAAATCCTGGAAATGGAAACGGGTAGCGAACAGGGAGGTATTGGCCTTGGAAGGCTGGGAAGCCTGGAAAAACCCCTCGCTCTTTCGGAGATCATTGAGAGAGCGAAACAGGTTCTGGATGTTGAAAAGGTTGGGGTTGTAGGCCCCAAGGATTCGAGGATAAAGCGCGTGGCGGTGGTTGGCGGCTCGGGCGGCGGAATGGTATCCCTGGCCTCAAAAAAAGGGGCTGATTTGCTTATCACCGGCGATATCAGCCATCATGAGGCCAGAAAAGCGGAAGATCTGGGGCTCGCCCTCCTTGATGGCGGTCATTTTTCCACTGAAAAGGCCGCCCTCCATCTTTTTGCCGACAGATTTTCTGTGAAGCTCAGGGAACTGGGCTGGCAGGTGCTGGTCGAGATTTATAAAGCAGAAGAGGCCCCCATGTGGTACAGGTAAGCCGCGGGATAAAATCTCTGGACAAATTTACCATTTTGAAGAGGAGAGGTGGCAACATTGAAAGAAAAAATCAGCCTGCTTATACAGCTCCAGGAATGTGATACAAGCATTCAGAAAATTTCAAAAAAAATAGAGGATGCGCCACATAGGATTCAAGGCCTTCAGGAGGAATTGGAGGCTGCCGAAATGAAATCTCAAGAGGATAGAGATAAACTGGAGGCCCTAAAAAAGGAGAGTCGCACCTTCGATCAGGAGATCGATGATTTCGATATCAAATTTGAAAAGAGCAACACGAAACTCTCTAATATCAAGTCCAACAAAGAGTATACAGCCGCTTTGAAAGAGGTCGAGGACTTGAAGAATGAAAAAGTCCGCACAGAGGATAAAGTGATCAGTCTCATGGAGGCAATCGAAGAAGGGCAGAGAGGCTGCCTTGAAAATGATACCAGACAGAAACAGTTACAGGAGACCTTTGAAGAAACCCAAAAAAAGGTGGAAAGAAAAATTGACGATTTAAACGGGGCCCTCGAGGTGTTCAAAAAGAAAAGGGACAACCTAAAGGCTTCTATTGAAAAGGACCTCCTGGACAAGTATCTTTTCCTCTGGGAACGAAGGCAAGGGGTGGCCATCAGTCCCGTGACCGGTGGCGTCTGCCAGACGTGCCACATGGGAATTCCGCCACAAAAATTCAATGAACTCAGAAAAGGTGATGTTCTCATGTCATGCTCTCACTGTAAGAGGATCATCTATTGGGCGGACGATGCACACTATCAGGCTACCACGGAAGACCAAGGGGACCGCCCCCCAAGTTCCCATCAGGAATAAGGTCCAAGACAGTGATTGCAAAATTGGCTTACCATTTTGTCAGCGTATGTTAGAGCAGGACAAATGATCGCTGCTTTGCCCTCGGGCAGAGGAGAGGAAAGTCCGGGCTCCACAGGACAGGGTGCTGGGTAACACCCAGTCCCGGCGACGGGAAGGAAAGTGCCACAGAAAACAGACCGCCGGGTGGCGCGGCATTGACCGCGCCACCGGGTAAGGGTGAAAAGGTGAGGTAAGAGCTCACCAGTCCTGCCGGTGACGACAGGAGCTAGGTAAACCCCGCCCGGAGCAAGACCAAATAGGGGAACATGAAGGGTGGTCCGCCCGAGTTCCCGGGTAGGTCGCTTGATTTCGATGGTAACATCGAAGCTAGACGAATGATCATTGTCCCGGGACAGGTGACTGTTTCGGGGAACAGAACCCGGCTTATGGCCTGCTCTAACATACTCCTTCTTTGTGCCTAACACGCGCTCCAGGCGGTTTCTCTTTTCCTCGGGTCTTTTGGTATCATGTCCCGGAAATAACCTTAATAATGTGAAATTATTTATCCCCGGCGCGGCATGGGGGTCTCTCACAGAGTCCAACTATTTTACCGGAATTCCATGGAACGTTATCAGGATAATAATCAACCATTGCCGGGAAACACCATCCTCATCATAGGGGCTGGTCGATTTGGCAGAAGAGCTGCTCAAGGACTGAATAATGGAACCCTCGGCTCCATTATTGTTGTAGACAGAGATCCGGCCAGTCTCGAAGGAATACAGCTGCCCCGTGTGAAAACAAAAGTCAGTGAAGGCGTGGACTTTCTCCTCCGGCACCAGGGCTCTCTGAACCCTTCAGATATCATTGTCCCGGCGGTCCCCATGCACCTTGCATTTGTGTGGTTGACCCGTTATCTTTACAATACGTATCATCCCAGTCAGGTACCGGTACCTGAGGAGCTAAGATCGGGTTTACCGTTCACTTGGGCCGGCAAAGAAGGATCCCTGCTGGTCAGCTACGCGGATTTCCGATGCCCTGAGGATTGCCCCGAGCCGGCCCATTTTTGCACAGTGACCGGAAAGAGGAGAGAAGTGCCTCTCCATGGACTGCTGGGCCGCTTGAAGCCCCAGGGGTACGGGGTTCACATCATCAGGAGTCGGCAACTGGCACCCGGCATTGGGGGGTACCTGGCAGGGGATTTGGAGGCGCTCCTGGAGAGGGTCAGGAACGGCGTGCAGAAGAAGTGGCTTATTGGGACTGCCTGCAGATGTCACGGGACCCTTTCAGCCATGGAGCTTCACTAGTACCCTGTCCCGGGAAAAACCTGGGTAAGAGATTTTATGCGCTGCAGGCCGTGGCGGAAGATTCATTGAGAATGCCGCTACACAGAATTTAGCTGGAGTTTTATTAAAGCGAGGAAAGATCATGTTTGTTGTATCTAATTTTATGGTTGCTATTGCAAGAATCCTGGACATAGGACTGTCTCTGTACATGTGGATCATCATCGCCAGGGCGGTCATTTCCTGGGTCAATCCGGATCCCTATAACCCCATTGTCAGGTTTCTCCATTCTGCCACGGAGCCGGTGCTGTTTCGCATTCGACGACGCATTCCCATAAATTTGGGAGGGATCGATTTTTCCCCCATTCTGGTAATTCTTGTCATCATTTTTCTCCAAGCCTTCCTGGTGCAAAGCCTGATCCAGCTGGCATCCCGATTCTGAGGGGAATGGTCGTGGAAAAGGGCGTGGTCATCAAAGTGAAACTTTTGCCCAGATCCTCCAGAAATCATATTGCGGGCAAGGAAGAAGATCGCTACAAGATCAAGGTGACTGCCCCTCCGGTTGACGGCAAGGCCAATGAGGCCTTGATCAAACTCCTCGCCAATAAACTGGGGATTCCCGGAAGAGATATAGAGATCCTTTCCGGCCATACTTCCCGACTGAAAACCATCCGAATACGAGATCTTTCCCCGGGAGACATTTCCGACCGACTTTTACAGCCTTCCTGAATTAGGCTTTGAACTGCATATCGTATAATTTGCGGAAGCGCCCGTTTTGCGCCATCAGTTCTTTCTGGGTTCCCCATTCAATGATTTCCCCTTCCTCCAGGACGTATATTCGGTCGGCCTTTCTTACAGTGCTCAGCCGATGGGCGACCACGAGAATGGTACACCTGCCTCGCAGCTTCTCGATAGCATCCTGCACCATTCTTTCACTCTCAGCATCCAGCGCCGAGGCGGCCTCATCCAGGATCAGAATAGCGGGGTCTGAGAGAATGGCTCTGGCAATAGCAATGCGCTGTCTTTGCCCTCCGGAGAGAAGGGTTCCGCGATCCCCGACGATAGAGTCGTATCCCGCCGGCAGGCCCAGAATGAATTCATGGGCGTGGGCCTCCTTTGCCGCAGCAGTAATGGCATCCATGCCCTTCTCGGGGTCGCCGAATCCTATATTGTTGGCGATGGTGTCATGAAAAAGCAGGACCTCCTGGTTGACAATACCGATCTGTCTGCGCAGTGACTCCATGGTGACATTTCGAATGTCCATACCGTCGATAAGAATACTTCCTCCGTTCACATCATAGAAACGTGGGATAAGGTCCAGGAGGGTGCTCTTCCCTCCCCCTGTCGATCCGACAAAGGCCACCATTTTTCCGACCCCTATTTCAAAAGAGATACTTTTGAGTACGGGGGTGGAAGATTCATAGGAAAAGGCCACCTCCCTGAACTCAATAGCTTCCCTGTGGCGAGGTAAAACCTGGGCCGCCTCATCGTCTTTGATGGCGGGAATCGTTTTCAGAATGGAGAAAACCCTGTCTGTGGCCCCCTCAAGGGTTCGAAGCTCATTGTTGACGCGGGCAAGACTCTTGATGGGGGAATAGACCCGGGAGAAGGCATAGATCATGGACAGGAGCTCGCCAAGCGTATGATGAAAATAGACTTTTCCGACAACCAGGACCAACGGCATTATGAGGAACACCGTTGAGTCCATCATGGGCCCGATACCCAGGTACCACCGGTTCCAGTGCATTATCCTCTTGTAGAGCAGGTCCGCCATTTTTGAAAACTTTTTTGTTTCACCCGGCGACATGCAGAACCCCTTTACCACTTTGAGGCACAAGAGGTTTTCCTGGTACGCAGATGTCACGTGGGACATGGCATCCTGTACCGTGATGGAATGTTTTTTTACTTTTCTCCCAAAAAGTCTGGTCAGACCCCATATCACGGGGAAGATAAAAAAGACCAGAAGGGTGAGCCTGAAATTCATCATAAACAGGTATAGTAGGAAGACGAGGGCTGTAAGGGGGTGCTGCACCAGGCCTATAAGGATGTTTGCTATCCGCTCCTGCATGACGGTAAGGTCCGCACTTGACCTCGAAATGAGTTCCCCCGCCTTGCGTTTATGATAAAACCCGAGGGGCAGGGCAATAAACTTTTTGAAAAGGTCAATTCGCAAAGACCTGATGGCCTTGTTGGAAAATGCCGCTCCTGCCAATTGTCCAAAATAGACGGTAATGGATTTTAAGAGTACGGAGAAAAAGGCCACGAGTGAAAGAAGCAGGATGAGGTGGTTTGGAGATACACCATCCACAAGTACCACTGATCTGCGGTGCCAGTGGAGACCGGAGTCCCACTCAAGGGCTATCCAGGGAATCTTCCAGGTCACAGGCTCTGAACCTGTCTTCATCCCCTCGTCAATGAATGGTTGAAGAAGATAGGCAGGAACGACCACAAAGAGGGAAGAAATGGCTGTAAGGATAATAGCCCAGATAATGAGGCCCCGATGGGCCTTTACGTAATAGGCAATGTTTTTACCCAGGATATAATCAAACATGGGATAAGAATCGACATCTCATAGAATACGGTTAACTTTAATGGACCCGCCCTCAAGCCGTGAAAGCCTGTCTTTCTGAATCTACAGGGCCCCTATCAGTTTGGCAATCACGATACGCTGCACTTCAGATGTTCCCTCACCGATCTCCAATAGCTTCTGGTCACGATAGAACCTCTCCACATCATATTCCTTCATAAGGCCATATCCGCCATGGAGCTGCACGGAATGATTGGCACACCGATACATGACCTCTGAACAGTGGAGCTTTGCCATGGCCGCCTCTTTGCTGAAGGGTTTGTCATTATCTCGCAGCCAACATGCCTTGTAGAGCAAGAGACGGGCACATTCGATCTCAAGGGACATGTCGGCCAATTTGAAGGCATTTACCTGGAAGTTTGAAATAGGTTGACCGAATTGTTCCCTTTCCCGGCTATACTTCAGGGCCAGGTCAAAACATCCTTGTGCGCCCCCAAGACCCATAGCTCCGATAGAAAGACGCCCCCCATCCAGAGTCTGCATCATCTGGTAGAAGCCATGCCCCCTCGGGCCAAGAAGATTTTCCCGGGGGACCCTGCAGTCATCAAAATAGAGTTCACTGGTATTGGATGCACGCCACATAAGTTTGCCGTGCATCTCCCTTGTCTCCAGACCAGGTGTTCCACTATCTATGAGGATACACGACAGTTCCGGTCGGCCGTCATCTCTGGTGCCGGTACGGCAAAGGGCGGTCACCCCCGCTGTGATGTCAGTAGAGGCATTGGTGATAAATATTTTGCTCCCGTTAATCACCCATTCATCGCCCTCAAGAACAGCGGTGGTTTGGGTATTTGCCGCATCGGAACCGGCATTAGGTTCGGTCAGACCAAATCCCCAGAGGGTTTCACCCGAACACAGTTTGGGCAGGTAATTCTGTTTCTGTTCTTCACTGCCAAAATAATAGACGGGCCCAATACCCAGGGAATTGCCTGCCGCCACTGTTGCGGCATGGGATCCGTCTACCCTTGCAATCTCCTCAGTGGCAATGGCATAGGAGACATAATCCATACCCTGGCCATTATATTTTTCGGAAACAAACATTCCGAAAAGGCCCAATTCTCCCATTTTGCCCATGGTCTCGTAGGAGAACTCTTCCTTTTCATCCAAATCCCTTGCAACCGGTTTGATCTCCTTCTCAGCAAATTGGCGGACTGAGGTTCTCAGGATTTCCTGTTCCATGGTTAGGCTGAAATCCATAGTCTCTCCTTCGCATCTCTTAAATCATTGTGGGACCATTTTATAGGCACAGGGGGAATGGTTGTCAATTAGTAAAAATAAGGACCCCTCCCTTAGCCTGCAAAGTCCGGTGAATCTTTTTCGTGACAGTTATGCCCGGGAGGCCATAAGAGAGTTGAAACAGAAAAGGGGTTGCATTTGCAACCCCTTTTTATTCCCACACTGTAGTGCCCGATATTATATGATCTGGAGCTTCATCTGTCTGACATCCACTTCAACTCCCATTTTAGTACAAAGACCGATGATTTCCCGCCTTTTCTCGGCACCCTTTTCTCTAAAGGAGACAATAATCATCTTGATGCCGTACTTTCTGATGATATGCTCCAGATCTTCCTGGCCACCAAGTACGGCATAGCCCTTGATTCTCCGTTTTTGGATCCTGGGATTATCATCGAGAAATCCCGCCAAGGCCAACCCGAGATCCTGATTTGTCTCGATCTCCCTGACCGCCATTTGCCCTCCGATCCCAGCCCCATAGACAAGGGTTGGGAGCCCCTTTCTGCCGCCTCTTCCTATGCCCTCATCCAAAAGGCGAAAGGAAAGTCTCGACACGGAGACCAGTATGACCAGAAGTATCCAGTAAATGACGAATACGGCGCGTGAAAAGCTTACAAACCGGTAGATGAAGAGGAGAATCAGCATGGGAGCGATGGTGCCCACTGTGATGGCTTTGACATAAGTCATGAGGTCCCTGACGCCCGTTGTTTCCCACACCCCGCGATACACCCCAAAGACATAAAAAGAGAGGATCTGGCAGGCAATCATGATGGGCAGAGACGTGACAAACATAAAGAAATCTGCGCCGGGGTCTCCTTCAAAACGCAGCAGATAGGCCGCGTAGTAGGCAACAGTGATAAGTAGAAAATCCAAAAGGACTTCAAAAAGCCTTCGCCTGTGGGTAATCTCAATCAGGACAGGGGTAAGGACATGGTTTCCTCCGTCAGACAGGAGCGACTTTTCCTGGTAAACCTTCACTTTCCCCAAATAGGACCAGAAAAAGACAATAAAAAGCAACCACAGCACAACCACCACCAGATTGGTTCCAAATGCAAAACGGTTGAACCCCAGGGCGATCAGACCTGATATGATGGAGAAGGCATACAAAACCAATACGGCCCTTTTTTCGGAAAACCCAATGGCCACCATACGGTGGGATGAGTGATCCTGCCCTCCCTGGGAGATGGGCCGACGGAAAAGCTTCCGCATAACGCTCACAAAACCCGTGTCTAAGATGGGAATAAAAAGAATGAGAATGGGAACGGCAATAACCGAGAGCAATTGCACCGAACTCCCGATGCGTGCCTGAGGCGGGCTCCCTGCTACTGTCATGGAACCCAGCATAAAGCCGATAAAGAGACTTCCGGCATCCCCCATAAATATGGATGCAGGATTAAAATTATAGATAAGAAATCCCAGGATGGCCCCCATGTAGGCCGCGCTCATGAGTAAGACCTGCCCTGAATAGGGACTCATCTGTGGATTAAGGAAGTGGGTGAGAAAGAGAAAAACCCCCCCGATAAAGGCAACTCCGGCCGAAAGGCCATCCATGTTGTCCAGGAGATTAAAGGCATTGGTAATGCCCACTATCCATATCATGGAGATAAAGAGATTCGCGGTTTTGGAAGCGAACCAATCCAGCCGAAAACCGAAGATCATAAAAATGGACGCAAGCACAATCTGGGCCGCCAGCTTATGCTGTGGGTCCATATTGAAGATATCATCGGCAAGGCCAAGAATAAATATGCCTGTTGCACACAGGATCAATGGGAGAAGGGGTTGGCCAAAGGTTCCCCATCCTTTATGAAATGCGACAGGTAGCCATATGGCCCAGGTTGCGAGGAAGACGGCCGCGCCTCCCATGAGGGCGGTCTGTTTTTTATGCCAGCGGCTCTCCTTGGGGATGGCCACCAGTCCGGTGGCAAATGCCACCTTTTTGCACAGGGGGGTCAGAATGAGCGAGAGCCCAAATGCCATCCCAAAAAAACCGGCATAATAATGAACAGGAAAGAATTCCATAATGACACTGTCTAGGTGGTAATCGTTTGTCCTTTTGCTTTTTGTTTGAAGTTTAAGCGCTTTCCTTCATCAAGTCCGCATAGAGGATTTCCAGATCCTTTCGAAGCCTCTCCATTCCGTATGCCTCCAGGACGAATTCCTTCGCAGCCATGGCCATCTTTTCCGTGGTTTCTCGGTTTTGCTGAATAAAAATCAGAGATCCGGCAAGGAGATCAAATCTGCCGGAGGGGACCAGGATACCATTTTGAGCCAATCGCATACCCGTCGCTTCTCTTTCCGGTAAGTCCCCAAAGAGATCTCTTACTCCCCCGACATCTGTGGCAACCACGGTTTTTCCGGAAGCCATTGCCTCAATCAATGTGACAGGGGTGCCTTCATTCAGTGATGTCAGGACAACGATGTCCATGGCATGATAAAGGGAAGGCATGTCCTTTTGCCAGCCCAAAAAACAGACAAGGTCTTCTATGCCCAATTCCCTTGTCCACTGTACCAATTCTTCACTGAGTTCGCCACCCCCCACAACAACAAACTTGAATGGAGCGTGGTCACCATGATCCTTTAGATACCGGATAGCCTTCAACAGCATCCTGTGGTTCTTGACCTCTGTAAGCCGCCCTACCAACCCCACAAGGATTTTGTCCTGAAATTCCGGGGGCAAAAACCGTTCTCTGATATCACTCTTTTGCCCCTGATATGCAGAAAATTTTTCCAAATCAAAACCCAGCGGAATAATGGAAATCTTGTCCAACGGTGCGACCCTGTAGCGTTCACCAATATCCTTTTTCTGTTCCGCACTGATAACGATAATCCTATCGGTAAACTTTCCCAGAAACCGCTCTATCCCGAGGAAGAGGGCCGTTTTAAACCGTCCAAAATAGCTATGGAAAAAGTGTCCGTGGAAGGTATGTACCAGTTTTATTCTGTCCTGCTTGTTTCTGAAAATATTGCATCCTATGGCTGCGAGGCGTCCCAGGGTCCCGGCCTTGGCCGTGTGGGTGTGGATGATTTGGGGTCTCCAGCTTCTGATGATTCCCCTCAGGCGTGCAAGTGTCTTGAGATCTCCCAGAGGAGATATTTCCCTTCCAAGCTCAGAAAGCACCCAGGGTCTTATACCCTGTTCCTCCGCCAGATAGGTCATGTCTCCTTCATGGGAATCCACCCGGCCACAGACCAGAAGGCTCGCGGATGGTCCCCGGGAAAAAATCCGAGTGAGTGAGATCGCCTGGATAGCCGGGCCCCCGACATTCAGGCGGGCAATAATTCTCATAATGCGGATGGTTTTGATCATAAAGGCGCTAGCAGATTCTGATGCATGCTCATTTTTCCACATGTATCATCCAGTAGATGCCGATGAAAAAGAAAATGAGGTTAGCAAGCCAGGCTGAAAGAAGGGGGGGTAAAACCCCGGATAGACCGAGAGACCTGGAAAGACCGAAAACAACCATGTAGATGAATACTATGCCGATTCCTGCGGTAAGTGCCAGAGGCAGGCGGCGGCTCAACTTGGCAAGGGAAATGGGAATGCCTAGTACTGCCATCATCAAGATCGCCCAGGGAAATGCCGTCTTGACAAACATATCTACGAGATATCTCGTGTTGTCATACCCTTCCAGCCGGACCTTATTTGCATACCTTTCCAACTGCCAATAGCTCATCTCTTCAGGGCTTTTTTCTTCCTTCATAAAGGTCTCCGGCAATTCCGGGATATTCAAAACGAGATGATCGAATCTTTCAACGGCATATTTTCCCCCACTTTCGGCCCTTTGAATGACCCCTTCTTCAGCTCTCCATCTGCCATTCACCCAAACTACTTTTCTGGCGTCGATTCGTTTGGCAAGGCGGAAGTTATTGTCAAAAAAGTAAAAAATGGCTGTATCCATGGTCTTCTTTTGATGGTCAAAGCTGCGTATCCAGTATATTGCCTTCGCCCCCCTGTACCATATGGCATAACTTTTGTTTAATTGATCAGGTCTCCATTGTTGGGCATCATTTTTCCAGATCCTGTTGCTTTCCGAACTGCTGTAGGGCACGATAATTTCTGATACCAAAAATACGGCAATGCCTAATATGAAGCATGCTGCGATGATGGGTCGAGCTATACTAAAAACACTCATTCCGCATGACCTCATTGCGATAATTTCGTTATTTTTTTTCATGATTGAAAAAGTTATGAGGAGAGCGATGAGACTGGCCGGAGGCATCATTTGTACAAATACATAAGGCATTTTATAGAGAAAGTAGGCAACCATGGGACCTGCTGACGCATTTGCTTCCAAAAAGTTGTCTACTTTCTGCACAAAATCGATGAAAAGATACAGGAAAAGAAATATGGATTGACACAGGAGCAGGTTCTTGAGGAACTCCCGCGTGAGATATCTTGAGAGAATCCTCATGCCCAATTTATCCGGCCTTTCTCTTTTGGGTAATCTCTTTTTCGAATGGCCCTATTCTCCAAAATTATGGACGCCTCCATTTCAGTTTTCCAATCTGCTGCCGAGAAGCCCTTCCTATATACCCTTTCAGGAAAAAGAACCCAGCAGGAAGAGAGATGGACCTTTCCTTTGCCGCCCGATGAAACAGATACGCGGCCACAATACCCAAAAAGAGATCTGGTGCCCACATACCCACATGGGGCGGGATGGCCCCGATCTCGCCGATACCCCTCATTCCCGCCACAAACAGGTAATATATAAAAAAGACAACAAGGCTTAGAACAACCCCCAGCAGACGGCCCCTTCCCCTTATCTGCGCGCCGAGTGAGAGGCCGATAAAACCCATAAAAAAAACAGCCACCGGCATTGCGAACTTTTCTGTGAGTTCTTTCATTATCTCATTGTATGCTTTTTTTGATTTGGGTCGATTCTTCAAACCCTGGTACAGCTCCCGAATGCCCATTTCCTTCGCAGATTTCTTTCTTTGCGAAAGGGTCGGCATAATATCATCTAACCCGACATTCAGGTCATAGGTGTTGAACCCTATGGTCCGAAAGGATTGTAAGTCCCGTTCCATGGTGAAGACGGTACCATTGATAAACTGAAGGGATATCATCCGTGAGCTGGGATTGAGGATTATCTTTCCCTCTCTGGCTATAATGGTATGTGAGAAGGCTGGATCCCGTTTGTCCACCACAAACACATCCCGCATAATCCTTTCTGTTTGTGAGAAGCTGTTTACATAGAAAACGACCCCTGAGAAAGGCCGGCAAAAGACCCGCTC
>JAFDIX010000220.1 GCA_019307805.1 Deltaproteobacteria bacterium
TTGGGATATGCATTTGAATGGACCAGGTCTTGACGGAGGGTAAGCCACAGATCCTTGAGATGAATACCCACGGTGCAGACTTCCTGGCAATTACCGCACAGGGTGCATCTGAAGACCGTCTCACTGTAGCGATCAAGGTCTTCCTTGGTGACGCCCCGGTTCCTGAAGAGCCTTCGGAACGGCCATGACCTGCTTCTGAGGATTCTGTTCAGGCCCTTCATGCGGTAAATGGCCGAGAGCTCACCATCCTCGGTGACAGAGACCGCCGGACATACATCCGCACAAACCTGACAATTGGTGCAGGCCCCCATCTCCAAAAGCTGCATGATCTGATAATCCTGGTTAGCCATAGGACATTACCAACCCATCATCTCTCAGTATTTATAAGTGCCTAAAGTTTTCGTGTTTTCTAACTTTCGTGCTCCTGTCGCGGCATAGCCTTCGGGCGACGCCGGATTCGTGATTATTACTTTAGATCACTGCACACTTGAGATCACTTCAGGCTTCTTTGCTCTCCTCAATAAGTTTTTGAATAAACTGGGTCGTATGGAAAATTTCAAACTTCTGCTTGCGCAGTTTGGCATTTCCCAGGTTGTGGACACAGGAATTGCATTCCGTAAGTACCACCTCGGCGCCCACTTCCTCAGCCTCCTCCAACCTGCGCCGGGCCATGGCTATAGAGTTTTTGGCAAATGCACCCCGGACCCCCCCTCCTGCTCCGCAACACAGGGCATCCTCGTGGTGATGAACCATCTCAACAAAATTCGGCGCGATTTTCCGAATGGTCTCCCGGGGCTCTTCATAAATTCCGCAATGTCTGCCCAGGTCGCAGGGATCATGGTAGGTCACCCGTTTGTCGGTGGTCACCCCCAGGTCCAGATTCGTGATGAACTGGCTGATGTGGATGACCTTGATGCCTTCCTCTTTTAACGGGGAATAGGGAGGTTTGTTGTTAAAGGTCCTGAAGCAGTAGGGACACCCTGTGATGACGGTCTTGGCGCCCGTGTTCCTGATGAGATCCATGTTCTTCCGTGCAAGATCCTCATTGATGGCGTATCCCACATCCTCGAGCACGCCGCTGCAACAGACCTCATCGATGAGTGTGTAGTCCACCTTGAAATGGTCCAGGAAATCAAGGGTTGCCTCTGTGACTTCATCTTCCCTGTAGAGTCCGACACAGCCCACAAAGTAGACGTACTCGGCCTGCTTGTTTTTCTCTCTTCCAAAATCCTCTGCTTCATCCTCAGCATAGATGTTGGGATGCTTCTGCAGGACCTCGTTCATGCCCTTGAAGGCGGGATGGCAGGAGCCCAGGTGGACCATGTCTTTCCGAACCTGTTTTATTATTTCGGGCACCTCTACACCGGATGGACAGTTCTCGGAACAACTGGCACAGGTGGTGCACTGGAACAGTGATTCAATCAGGTCATCATTGAGATCGATCTTCCCCTCCATGACCTCCTTGAGAAGCAACATCTTTCCCCGTGCATTGAGCCCGGGGCGCAGTGTCGCCCCATAGACAGGGCAGTGGGCCTGACAAAAGCCACAGCGTGAGCATTGCAGGATCTGTTCTCGATATTTTTTTACGAAATCGTACTTGGCTTCCATTCTATCCCTCCAGGGCCATCTTGCCGGGGTTGAGTATATTGTTAGGATCGAACACTCTCTTGATGGAGCGCATCATCTCCATGGCAACGGGATCATGTTCCAGGGTCATGAAGGGGGCCTTGGACAGGCCGATGCCGTGTTCGCCGGTCAGGGTGCCCCCAAGGTCAATGGCCAGTTGAAACAATTCCGCGCTGGCTTCCTCCACCTTTTCCGCCTCGTGCCCATCGTCACCATCATAGAGTATTTGAGGATGAAGATTGCCGTCTCCGGCGTGGCCATAGGTTGCGATCATAAGGCTGTGTTTCTCCGCTATGGCTTCTATTCCCTTCAAAAGGTCGACGATCTTTCCCATGGGAACGGTCACGTCTTCGATCACAAAATGGGTCTTGATCCTGGCCAGGACGGCGTATGCCGATTTTCTCGCCTTCCAGAGGTCTGCTGCTTCCTGCTCGGATGCTGCCTGTGCGACCTCCTTGGGCTTGTTTTTCCGGAAGACCTCCAACACCTTCTGCATTTGATAGTCCGTTTCTGTCTGGGTATAACCGTCTGTCTCTGCCAGAAGCATGGCATCCACTTCCGGAAGGTTCAGTTCCGTGTTCTGGTTGATCGCTTGCAGGGTATGGCGTCCCAGTATCTCAAGGACGCTCGGGATAATCCCGCTGTGCATGATTTCAATCACCGTTTTACCGGCATCTTCCAGGGAGTCGAATGTTGCCATTGCCGTACTGTGGGCGGTCGGTTCGGGATTTATCTTGAGGGTGATCTCGGTCACGATCCCCAGTGTGCCTTCAGACCCTACAAAGAGCCTTGTCAAGTCATACCCTGATACACTCTTCATGGCCTTTGATCCGGTCCGCATCATGCGACCGTCAGGCAGCACAATCTGGAGTGCCAAAACATAATCCCGGGTCGTGCCGTATTTAGCGCCCTTCATACCGCCCGCATTTGTGGACACATTTCCGCCCAATGTGCAGACCTTACCACTCGCAGGATCCGGGGGGAAAAAGAATCCATGGGGCTTGAGCGCCCTCTGGAGGTCATCGTAGATGACCCCCGGCTGCACAATAGCCAATCGATCTTCAATACGGACATCCAGTATCCGGTTCATATGGCTCAAATCCAGGACAATCCCCCCCCTTAACGGCACCGCCATGCCGGAGAGCCCCGTTCCCGCGCCTCTGGGAATGACGGGGACAAGCTTCCTGGTGGCCAGCCTCAAAATCTCTGATACTTGCTCGGGTTTTTTGACCCACACACCACAGGCCGGCCGGGCCCTGTGTTCGGAAGCGTCATAGGAATAGGAGACCATATCGATCAGGTGGTCGGTGTAGTTTCCTTCACCGACAATGGAAACAAGACCCTCTTTTATTTCTTTATCCATGATAACTCCTACATCGCGATCAATGCCTGCCGGATTCCTTCTCATAAGCGTGATCCGAGAGCCCCCCGATGGCCAAAACCAGCGGGGCCAAAATGATATGCAGCATGCGGCTGAAGGGAATATACACGATGAATGCTCCGGTGAGAATGGCATGGGCGTACCACATATACCCATAGATGCGGGTCAGACCGAGATGGTCTGAAAACAGCAGGCTGATCCAGGAGCCCATAAAGGCATGGAAAGACCCTGGAGGATGACCCGTCATGGCGATACGCATGCCTTCAAGCACAAATCCAAGAACCACTATCAGGGCAACCAGAAGCAGCCCCCATGGGTCCTGCCCTGGAAGGCCGGGAAGGCGTTGGACTCGCCCCAGGCTCCCCCTGATAAAGGCCAAAACCACTCCAATAATAATCATCATCCCTGTCAGATCAAACAAAAAGGCCGTTATCGGAAAGTTCTTGTCAAGCATGGGCCACACCCAGGGCCATCCCGGGTTCCAAAGGGAACCCGCCAGAGCGACAATGCCCCACAGGAAGCGAAAAACAATGGGCAGAAAAATCAGGCTGTGGATACACCACCGTGCCCTGGATTCACGGTATAGTTTCCTCTGTAAAAAGACATCCAGTAACACGGCCTTTGAAATGGACAGGACCCTGGAGGAGAAAAGGGCCTTCAGTCCGGCCCACGGCATAAAAGGATCTCCAACTGCAGTGCCTGCGGCCCCTCTGCCTCGAAAGGTTCCCGTGAACCAGGGCCAAAGGATGCCAATGCTTCCCAGGATGATCAGGATCAACACGGCAATTGTCATTCCGTCCCCAAGGGAAAGGGTCGCGGCATGGCAAGGCATACAGAGGATACTTTTGGCGGGCAGAACCATGGCAGCGGCACCCACCTGATTTCCCGGGAAATGGCATCGTCGGCAGGATTCCCTATCTTCCCCCAGCGCCATATGATGGACGCGACTCCCCTCTTCCGGGAGGTGCCGTGTCTTCCAGAGGACCATAGAGGTCTGCATACCCCGGACAGGGTCTATTTCCCCCAGGTGGCAGGATTCGCAGGATACCAGCATATGGGCGTCATGGGCTACTTTTTCATCATGGGGAGGATGACATTGGGAACACTGTCCCCCCTTCTGGGCGTCATGAGCGAACTCCGTTGCCTCCGGGTGGCAGACGGTGCAAGTGACAATCTTGTGGGGTGCGGAGAGGTATTCCCCGGCATCTATGGGGGAAACCCTTCTCGCGGTCATTTTTTGTGCCCTGGTTTCCCCTTTGCCATGGCAGTGAAAACAGAACCGGGCCATCTCCCCGCCGGCCTTTGGATCATCTGAAGGGATGGCAGCATGGCAGGTCATGCATTCCCTGTCCAAACCCGTTGGTGAAGGCAGGGTTTCCCGTTTTTCATGGCAGATGCCGCACTGCTCACGAAGGGGTCTGTCTCTATCAAGTCTCTCCCTCAGGGTCGGATCAAGGGAAAACTGGGAATGGGGACCGTGACATTGAATGCATTGTCCGTAATCCTGAGGTTCCTTGACCCGGAGTGCCCCGTGAAAGCCCTCTTGCAGCCTCTCTTCAATATCATCATGGCAGGCGAAACATTGATCGGCCTGAAAAAATTCCGAGAGTTTTTTCCCGACATCCTCGGGGTTGGGGTGGAGGTCCCTTCGGGCAATGTCTTCATGGCAGTCCTGACAGGAGGTTTGCCCATGCACGGAGATATGGTATCTGGTCTCATCGATCAGCCATGAAGCCTCAGCCTTTTGGGCACCCAGACCGAGAACGACGACGATCAACCACCCTATCCCCACACTCCCAAAAATCCTGCGCATTTTAAACATTGCAGCCGGCGGCACTCCCTGCGGTTTCATGAACGTCCACGGGACATCTCCCTTACATCCAGGGGCCACTACACGACGGTCCCGCGTGGAACGGTAGGATAGGAGAAAGAGCATGCCGTGTCAATCCGGCAGTATGGCCCTGATCCACCATCAAGGCATCAGCTACGGTGCTCGTCCGCCCTAGGCGGATTGCCGTCCCGCCCGAGGCGGGCAAGCGATCGCTCCTCCCTGCGGCGTAGAAAAATAAATGGCTCAAGGCGCAGGGCTTATAAGGAAAATAGGGGACGTCCATCATTAAGTAAATAAGTTGACATGATAAAGATATGAGGATAATGGAAACTTTATGCCAAGATTGGCCTGCCTCGATGCTCCCGGTGTTCTGCACCACATTATGATCCGAGGGATAGAACCTAACGAAATATATTCAAAAAGCCGGCAAAAGGATGAACTACCCCGCAGCAAGCTACGGGGTATCAAAAACGGATACCCCATTCTAGAACGAAGCAAGCTTCGGGGAACTGACCCCAAAGGGAGATTAGAGCGGAAGCGAGAGGACTGTATTGTTATTGGGCAGTTGGAGAGTTGGGATACTCATTGGCTGATCTGGCAGGGCTCTTTGGTATGACTTACCAAGGGGTTGGATATGCAGTTCGTAGAGGAGAGCAAATCTCCAAGAAAAATAATCGTAGGCTTATCGAATAAGTTAATTACTTATTGATGGACGTCCCCTATTCTCTACCTTGTGGAAAGGGGTTCATATGTGATAAAATGAAGAAAATGTTTCCGGTTGTATCTTCAGGAGGTGTCGAATGAAAGGACGTCAATGGATTTTACCGCCCCTTTTGCTTGCTTTGTTCCTTTTGATCTATGCCCCATGTCAACCCCTGCATGCAAAGGATAAGGGAGAGAAGGACATTCTT
>JAFDIX010000011.1 GCA_019307805.1 Deltaproteobacteria bacterium
GTTTGCCTCGAATTTTGAAGTCATATTAGATAATTCATAGATCCTCTTGGAATAGTCGAGCACGGTTTGAAACCCCAGATCCCTGGAAGGCTTTCTCACGATGTTCTGGCCAAAAACCCCATCATCATCAAAGACGACATCCGGAAGTGAAGTAGCAAGGGTATGAATCCTTGTTTCCGGATATACATGACATTCGCCAATCTTAAAAACATGTCCGCCGGACCCGCTGTTTTTGGACAACGCCTTTGCAAATGTGAGACTCTCCTCGAGATCTTCAAGGGTATCACCGGGAAAACCTGCGATCATAAATACCATGACAGGGATTCCCTGTTTCACCGCCTCGTATCACCGGGAAAACCTGCGATCATAAATACCATGACAGGGATTCCCTGTTTCACCGCCTCTCTAAAAATATTCGCTGTGTTGGCCAGATACTTTTTGTAGTGTGCCCGGTCCCGCACCTTATTCATCCTCTTCAGAGTGCCATAGCTCGCAGACTCGAACCCCAGGGCCAGCATACCACAAGTGTCTCCAATTTTCGGTATTACGGCAGGGTCCATGATATCGCATCGAGTCTCGAAATTGACTTTCAACCCCAGGGATTTGAAGAATGGGAACAGGTCAAAGGACATGAAAAGCGCATCACTTACCACAACCGTACGAACCTCGCTCTCCTCAACCAGTCTTGTCAAATCGTTTTTGACAATGTCCTCCGGCACCATTTTCCGAATGGGTCTCAAGAATTCTTCCATACAAAAAATACAATGGTAGGGACACCCCCGGCTGAAGGAATAGGGGAGAATATCATAGGCCCGCGGGTATCTCAATAAAGCCAGATTGAGCAGTTCCTTCTTGCGGAGATCAAAACGGGACCCCTTTTCAGTGAAGACTGTTTTTCCTTGCCCCCGCCATACCAGACCCGGGATGTCCATGGCCCTGGGGTCCAGTCCCTGTTCGAGGCATTCAACGATTCTCAGAGCGCTTTCCTCACCCTCACCCGCAACGATGAGATCGACCGCATTGGTCCTTTTCAAAATCTCTTCATGGTAGATCGTGGGGAAGTAGCCCCCCAGGAAAAGAAAAATATCCGGGTCATGGGCCTTGATCCGTTCGCACAGCTCGATGACCCCTTCTGCCTGGGCAATGGCCGTGCATGATATACCGATTCCCTTTGGCTTGAGGCTCACCAAATCTCTCAGAAAAAGGCTGTATACTGTCTCCTTGCCTTCCTGGGACAGTGGAAGCCCGTAATCTACGGGGAGAGAGATCACCTCCAGTTCCACCTCCGGCTGCCTGCATTTAATAAAGCTGGCGATTTCCAATATGGGAAGGGGGAATGCCGGAACATACATGTCAATGTATTTGGAAACAGGTTCCACAAAAAGAATCACTTGCGCCTCCAGCTTGGCGAAAATCAGAAGGGATCAACCGATATATACTCACTCTAGTGACAGTGCCTCCTTCCAGGCACTGTGACTTCAGTATCGTGAAACCATCACACTCCATTTGAACTCCATGGGTGGTCAGTAGGCTTCAGCAAAGGCGGGGCTGAGCAATGGAACAAATGCGGGTTTTTCTTTTCTCGAATCAACAGGTTGAAGAGATTCAATCTCCGGATAGTTTTTCCATTGATACCATTCCTCCGGGTGCGCATAGATATGCTGCTCCAGGGATTTCAGGAGTGCCTCTGTGATGGAAGAGGATTCTCCCTGAAGATCTGCAGTCAAATCCTGTGAGCTCTTTAACGAAAGCCGGTATCTCTTGAGGCTGAACCTGTGCAAAATTCCAAGAACGACTTCGGCTCCGGACCTCCTCTGGATGAGATTGATGGTCCGGTCCACTCCGATAACTTTTTTCAGGAACATCATCCGCTCCTTGCGGGAAGGCCTCCATTCTTCTATCTCATCACATTCAAAAAAGACAATGCGATTCGCACGCAGCTCGCGGATGATGGCGCCCATCACGCTCTTTTCCTGATCTGCATCGATAATTTGAAGACCCAAATCCTTGGTCTTGTTATAGAGGGTCTCCTTCAGTTGCGGTGTTGCAAACTTGGCAACCACGGAGATGGGATATCCCTTCATGGCAATAAAAATGGGGATATATTCAATTCCGCCGTAATGCCCGGTAACGAAAAGTATTCCTTTGCCTTTTTCCAGGGCCGTGTCCAGTTTATGCAGGCTGTCAGCCTCAATGCTCTCCCCAAAAAAGGCAGCCAGACCCTCGTTGTTTTCATAGGCATTGTAGAGCTTCTCATAGTAATGCGCAAAGATGCCGTCGAAAACGCCCTTTGTGATCGTCTTCATCTCGGTTTCGCTTTTGCGGTCTCCAAAGGTGGCTTCTATGGCTTCCGCGATCTTCTGTTTTTCCTTCCTGTTCACAAGGAAATAGAAGGCCGCAAGAATAACCAGGTAGCGAAAGGCAATCTCCCATCCAAATTTTCGGTACAAATACACATTCCCCTTCCATTGCAGAAAAGAACTCAGTTTGATCCTCATCTGTCTAACCCCCATCTCCATGGATGTATTTAACCTGATTTTTTCAGGATTAAGAATTATAAAGTCTCAAAATGCATGCCAGAACCATTATTACAGTTCCCGGGAATATGAAAAAGAACACGAAAAAGGGGTACCGATCCATGCATGTCGGCCAAGAAGCACGCCCCTGGCAAGACTCAGCGCTTCAGGCATGTGTCGTGTTTCTTATCCTACTTGGGATATAACCACTCAAAAACGTTACCATGTACCATAACCAGGCAAGAATTGCACAATAATATGTGCATTAATGCACATAAAACCATGCACTGCCATGTAAGGGCCTGTAATAACATTAAAAACAGCCCTATTGACTCATCGTTTTTTCTGTGATGTTATATTGGATAATAATAGTTCATAAATCAGGGAGCAATTTCCAAGAAGGTTCTCCCTTCATCATTGAGGTGGTAATATGGGCGGAAAAAACAAGGCCACTATCCTGGTTATTGATGACGAACATGGCATTCGCCAATCCTTCAAAATGGTACTGAAGGATGATTTCAATGTGCTCCTGGCAGAGACAGGTGCAAAGGCCATTGATGTCTTTACCAAAAACAGTGTGGACTTGATCCTGCTCGACATTCTCCTGCCCGATACCAACGGACTGGATCTTCTTAAAAAGCTCAAACAAATTGATCCCAATACCGAGGTCATCATGGTCACGGCAGTCAAGGAGATTCAAACCGCAGTCACTGCCATTAAGCTGGGGGCATACGAATACGTCATCAAACCCTTTGTTGTCGATGATGTCATAAATACCATAAACCGCGCTCTGGAAAAGAATAGCCTTGTCAGGGAAGTGACGTATCTTCGTAAAGAGTTGGAGCGATACCATCCCTTTGAACAGATCATCGGCGAACATGAAGAGATGAAGGGTATTTTTGAGCTCGTTTCCACGATCTCTGATAGCGAGGGGGCTATTCTCATACAGGGTGAGAGTGGTACCGGAAAGGAACTGGTGGCAAGGGCCATCCATAATCTCAGCCCAAGGAAGAATCACCCCTTCGTGGTGATTAATTGTGCTGCCATTCCCGGGACCTTGATGGAAAGCGAACTTTTTGGGCACAGTAAAGGCGCCTTTACCGGTGCCATTCAGACGACCGTGGGTAAACTGGAAATTGCGAACCACGGGACCGTTTTTCTGGATGATATCGACACTCTGGATACCAGTATGCAGGCCAAGCTTCTCCGTGTGATCCAGGAAAAGGAGTTTGAAAGGCTGGGCACAACCAAGGTCATCAGGATTGATGTCCGCTTTGTAGCCGCTTCCAACCAGGAGCTCAAAGATCTCATTGAAAACGGTGATTTCCGCGAAGACCTCTTCTATCGCCTCAATGTCTTTCCCGTGAACTTGCCCCCCCTGAGGAGAAGAAGAACTGACATCTCTATCCTTCTGGAACACTTTCTGGATCTGTATGCCAAAAACACCGGAAAACCGGCCAAACGATTCTCAAAGAAGGCAATAAAGGTCCTTGTGGCATATGATTGGCCCGGAAACGTCCGCGAACTACAAAATTTGGTAGAGCGCTCTTTTACCATTACCAAGGGCAACATGATCCATCTGAAGGATGTCTCCATGTTTAATATCGGGAGAAGAACCAGCAAAGAGGCGCCCCTGAAGGAAGCGGTAAGCAGCTTTGAGAGAGATTATATTCGCGAACTTCTGGAAAGTGTTGATGGAAACAGAAAGAAGGCAGCCGAATTACTCGGCATTCATCGGAACACCCTTCTCAGCAAAATGAACGAGTTGGGTTTAAAATAGGCACATCCACTCACCATTCCCCCTCCCCCTTCTCTATTGATACCATCTGTTTTGTGCACAAAATATTGTGCATTTCCCCCTTATTTTAGCTGGGTCAAAATTGCCCCAAAAAGAAATCATTATAAACATCAAAGGGTTCTTCCATGTGGTATGGCAATTGCATTTTGGAGAGGATTTCAGCATATATCTTCCCGAAGATATTTTTTTTCAGGTACTGCCATGGGGGGTGGCTTTGGAAGGAAGCCTTGGATCTGGGAGCAAAGGGATTCCTGGTCAAGCCCTATGATATCCAGGAATTGCTTGATATGGTGAGGCTGGTGGCAGATGGTCGATCTTCACAAAACTTGCCTGCCTCGGGCGGACAGTCCCGGTAGGAGGGACTAGATTCCGCAGGTCTTTCTCACCTCTTCATTTTCAATGAGTTCCTTGACTGTCCCCTGGTAGCAAATACGGCCATCGTCAATGATGTACCCATAATCGCTCAGACCCAGGGTAAATTTTACGTTTTGTTCTGCCAGAAGGACTGTCAGCCCTACCTCTTTGAGCTGCCCGATGGTCTCTCCAAGGATGCGTACCAGTGCAGGGGCAAGTCCCTCCGTGGGCTCGTCCAGGAGCATGAAATGGGGATTCCCCATCAATGCCCTTCCAATGGCCAGCATTTTCTGTTCTCCCCCGCTGAGAAATCCACCCCGCCGGGAATCAAGGGTCCGTAACGCCGGGAAAAGCCCGTACACCCGCTCCTTATCCCATCCTTCGCCCTCTTTGGGCTCTCTGGCGGCTATTTCCAGATTCTCACCAGCAGTGAGATCTGCGAAAATCCGCCGGTCATCCGGAACGTATCCCATGCCTTTCCTCGCAAGGAGATAGGGCTCTCTCCCGCCGACATCTTCGTTGTTGAACCGGATACGCCCCTGCTTGGGCGGGGTCAGCCCCATAATACTTTTCATGGTGGTGGTCTTCCCCGCACCGTTTCTCCCCAAAAGACAGACGACCTGCCCGGTGTTTACCTCCAGGGATACCCCGAACAGGATATGACTCAATCCGTAATAGGTATGAATCTTCTCAACCGCAAGCATTATGCAGCCCCCAAATAGGCATCCTGTACTTCCTCATTGCGCCTTACCTCTTCAGGCCTGCCCTGGATAATGGTGGTACCATGATGCATGACCATAATGCTCTGGGCAACATCGAATACAATATCCATGTCATGCTCACAAAATAGAATGGTCAATCCCCGGGTTTCTGCCAGATGCTTGATGAGATCCATGGTGGATGCAGTCTCATCGGGAGACATTCCCGCGGTTGGTTCATCAAGAATCAGCATCTCAGGCTCGTTTCCCAGGGCAATGGCAATCTCCAGTATTCGTTGGTCACCATGGGACAGAGACCCCGCGATATTCTCACTTTTATCCTGAAGCCCGACGCTCTCAAGGACCTTTCGGGTCTCCTCAACGGCCACTCTATCCACGGGTTTAAAAAGGTTTATGCTTCTCCCCTGTTGGGAGAGAACAGACACCTGGATGTTCCTGAACACAGAGAGCCTGTGAAATACATTGGCGATCTGAAAAGAACGGGCAATTCCCCTTCGACAAATTTTGTGGGTGGGCAGTCGGCTGATATCTTTGCCTTTAAAAAAAATGTTTCCTTTATCCGGTCGGAATTGCCCGGTAATCAGGTTGAACAGGGTCGTTTTCCCTGCACCATTGGGACCAATGACCGCAACAAGCTCTCCTTTTTTTATCTCAAGCCCGGCGCCGTTTACAGCCTTGAACCCGTCAAAGGACTTATGTACTTTCTCTACCCGCAGCATCTATTCCGTTTCCTTTACCACCTTGTTTTTGGCTCCCAATCGCGCCATGATAAAACCCATAACGCCTTCAGGAAGAAAGAAAATGAGGAGTATGAGCATAATACCGAGTACCAGGGTCCAGTAACCCGTATAAATACCAACAAATGTACGTAATGACACAGTTATTGCCGCTCCGACCATGGGGCCGGCGAAGGTAAACCACCCCCCCAAAAGGCACATGATAAAGATCTCCAGGGACAGACTCCAGAACAGGAGCTCCGGAAAGACAGTGTTTTCCAGCACCACGAAAAGGGCCCCGGCCACTCCTGCAAAGAAGGTTGCTATAACAATGGCCATGAGCTGATGGCGTCTTACATTAATGCCTACTGCTGCACAGCGTTCAGGGTTGTCACGAATGGCCTGAAGGGTTGTGCCGAAGGGGGACCTTAAAATCAGGTTTAAAACGATGAGGCACAGGCACAGGGCCCCCAGCACGAAGTAATATGCATTGATCGAGGATGACAGAAATTCAGGAAGAGGAATTCCGTGGATTCCGTCATCACCTCCTGTAAGCCCATACCAGCGAAGAGCGACTATATAGATAAGGGATCCCAGGGAAATCTGAAGCATCGCGAAGTAGAGACTGGTCAGCCTGACACAAAAGCTGCCGATGATGAGCCCTGCAAGAGCGGCTGCAAGGGGAGCGGCAATAAAGGCAATCCACATGGGCAGTGATGTCTTGGTGAGCAAAATGGCAAAGGTATAGGCTCCGACGCCATAGAAGGCGGCATGATGGAACTGAAACAGCCCTCCGTGGCCGACCACCACATTTAGACTCATGGCCAGCAGAGAGGTGACAAAGATGAGGGTAAAGATGTAGGTGTAGAACCTGGGCATCACCATGGGGAGGACGAGCATCAGGGCGAAAATCGCTGCTATAGTCCAGAAGAATCTTCCATGGAAAAGGTCTTTGAGCACACCTTTCTCCTCACTACCATACGGATTTCAGCAGACCCTTGGGTCGCAATAGGAGCACCAGCACAACAGCTGCATACGGGAATACAATCCCGAACTGGGGCCACAGGAGAACACCGAAGGATTTGGTGAGGCCGAATATCAGAGAGCCCACCAGGGCACCCCACATATTGCCCAACCCACCAATAGTCACGATGAGGAATGCTTCGATGATCATATCGTGATCCATCCCGATGGCGACACTCATGGTCGGTGCAACGAGTGCTCCTCCCAGTCCGGCCAGAAAACAACCCAGTACAAAGGCAAAGGCAAAAACCCAGCCCACATTGATGCCAATGGCTCCCACCATCTCCATATCCACTGCCGCAGCCCTTGCAATCTTACCTATCTTTGTCTTATTTGTAAAAACCCAGAGACCAATCGCCACCAGGGGGCCCACCAGGAGGAGAAAGAGGTTGTAACGCGGGAAGGCGGAGCCGAAAATTTCTATGGACCCCTTAAGGAGATCCGGCGGCATGATGGAGCGGTAGTCCGAACCCCAGATGATTTTTACCAGATCTCCAAAAATGAGCATAAGTGCAAAGGTGAATAAAAGGAGCATCAAATGCTCTCTTTGATACAGATGACGAAAAAGAGTTCTCTCTGAAATCAGACTCACAAGGGCCACAACAAAAGGGGCAAGGATGAGTGCGACCCAAAATCCGAAGGAACCCCCACCGAGCAGTTTGGAGATTGAAAAGGCTGAAAATGCGCCGATCATGTAAAGCGAGCCATGTGCGATATTGGGGACCCTGAGTACGCCCAGGACAAAACTCAACCCCGATGTGACAACGAACAGGATCATTGCCCCGCTCAGCCCCATAAGGAACTGACTGCCCACGGCAGCAAGGGTAATGGTGCGTTCTAATTCCATGGCATAGATTCCCTGAAAAAATCAGCAGCAGAATGTTTGATGGGTGCACACATCGCCCCCTGCCCTCCTGTTAGAATGAAGGGCCAGGGGGCGAGAACAGGGTGCTATTTCCCGCGTGCCGCCTTAATCTCCTTACACGTAGGCATAATCGCACTGGCGGGTATTGTTTTGATATTGGTAGAGTATACGAAATTATATTGCGGGGATTTCCCGGTGATGCCCAGATACATGGGAAGGGCAACCTGATGGTCGCAGGCCCGCATCTCTATCTGTCCGACCGGGCTTGCGATTTTCAGTCCTGACATAGCATCGATAAACTTCTCTGTGTCGGTGGATCCCGCTTTTTTGTATGCTTCCCCGATAAATTTCCCTGTGATGTATCCGTGAAAGGCGGGAAAGCCCGGGGGATTGCCATAGGCCGCCTCAAATGCCTTTACAAATGCCCTGTTGGCGGAGGTCTTTGGATAGTAGAAGTGGTAATCCGCAGTCCCTAGAACGCCTACCGGAAAATTGGGTCCCAGGGGCCTGTTCACAGAATGGTCCGTAGAGGTATGAAGCAGGATGGGAAACTTTTTGGCCATTTCGGTCGCCTTGATGGTTTTCATGATATTGGTCATGCTGCGACCGCCGGTAGCAAAAATCACGGCATCGGGTTTCGCCGCGGCAATGGATGTCAAATAGGGCATGAGATCAGGTTCCCCCGGTTTCCACCAGGATTTTCCGATCAGTTTGACATCGGGCTTCAGTGCCTTGAGATTTCTCCAGGTAGCATTCGCAATAGCATGGCCATATTCATAATCATCCCCGGCTATCCAGTACCTGACCCAGGGCTTTTTGGAAAGTGCCACACCCCCTGCCTTCCCGGCCATTGCCGTATTTTCGCCAGTGGAGAAAACATAACGATGGCCCTTGGCCCCGGTAATCTTCTCACTTTTGGCAATCCATACGAAGAGAGGGACCTTTTCTTTTTTGACAAAACTGCCAAGGGCCAGGGCCAAACCACTGTTGATGACGCCAACAAGGATATCCACATTTTCCCTCATGACCAGTTCCTTGGCCATGCTGAGACCGATGTCCACCTTGAACTTTGTGTCCCGGGTGGTATATTCGATTTTTTTTCCAAGGATCCCCTTCTGGTTGATCTGGTCAACAGCCAGTTTGAACCCGTTCAGGGCGTCTTTGCAGAACACTGCGGGCGGCCCGCTGTAGCAATCAATGACACCCACCTTAATGTTTCGTGCCTGTGCAGCCCCCCCCGGGAGTAAAAGCGATATGGCCAAAAGGCCTGCCATAAACGCGATACCCCAACTAAAACACCGATGCCTTCTTTGATCCGCTTTTTTCAAAAACATGATCGCCCTCCCTTCATAGATGAAAGTGATGTTGGAAAAGGTAAAGAGACAGTGCACAAAGGTTTCAACGGCCTTCCCCTGCAAATTCCCAGTGGGTTTTACTGATGGGATCAGGGGTGTCAAGGCTTGTTTCGATTGAAGCATCTATAATGGATGTCATTACAAAAGAACTTTTCTTTACGGGGCGCCAGTATATGGAAAAGGCCGAATAGTGTCAATTGGAAAAGCAGGTATTGGTACTGCGTTTTGAGTGCTTTTTAAAATCACACTTCATATATTTCCTGGCTTGCGGGGGTGAGGACTGCATTGCCCCCCTGGGTCAACACAACCGTATTTTCAATGCCCACGGATCCTTCCCCGGGAAAAACCATTTTGGGCTCCACCGCAATGATCATGCCTTCTTCGAGGGGATAGGAGTGCCCCTCGGCGAGAAAAGGCATCTCGTTGAGTGCCAATCCGAGACCGTGCCCGATGAAGCGCGTCTGGAGACCGGGAGGTCCCAGGTAACTCTCTTTGTAGCCCAGCTTCTCTGCCAGGCGGACCGTCTTGATATAAATCTCTTCACAATCCGCGCCTGGTTTGGCCTCATCCAGCACCCGGTCATGGATTTCCCGGCACGCCCTGTATGCGTCCATGAATTTATTCGGCATTTCTCCGATGGAATACATCCGCGTCTCATCCGCCTGATAGCCCTGATAACAGGTTCCGAAATCCACAAGAATAGGCTCTCTCGCCTTCATGGGCTTTAGACTGGCCCCCACCGGAAAGGCCGGTGAAAGGCCCAAACCGCCCATGGGGGAATCTGATTGACTCACGATTCCGCCGGTCACCCCGCTCAGCACATGCCAGGTGTAGGCCTCATAATTAATGGAGCGCACCCTCAAAAGCCCTTCATGGCCCAGGGCTTTGGCAGCCGCCTCCAAAAGGCCTGCAAAGGCAATTTCCGTCATTCCTTCCTGGAGGATTGCCCTCCCCTTTTCATAGACCATTTCGCCTATAACCCCGGCCTGTTTTATGAGATCGATCTCATAGGAGGACTTGATCATTCGCAGGGTGCGAATGAGTTGGGAAGCATCCACAAATACACACTTCGGAAACAGGTCCTTGAACCAGAGATAATCCCGGGCGGGCAGGACATCCAATTCAAGACCCAGGGTTCCGGGCAACCTTCCCTGGTGTTCCTTGATGAGGGAAGGGACATCCTTTATTGACCGCATGCCCACAATATTTTCCAGAGGAGATTCCAGCCGGGCGCGTGCTTCCTCCCTTCGGACCATGAGAAGGGGTTTTTCCTCTAAGGGGACAAACAGCAGGGTGTCCTGGGTGGTCCCGGAAAAATAAAAACGGTCCATTTTCTCATAGAAGAGAATCCCATCCATGCCCATTTCCGCCATGCCCGACCTGAGCCTGCTCAATCGCGCTTCTATCTCCGCCCCGGGAGTGCACGACAGGCCATGGGATCTGCTCAGTCCCTCAAATTCCGTCTCAACCCACTGCGTGTAATCCATATCTCAAATTCCTGCTATAATGTTTTCTAATATCCAGCATCCAGAAACCAGTATCTTGAATCGTACCCTCAAGGCCTGGCATTTCTCATATGAAAGCTTCGGCCTGAAGATAGGATTCTGGCCGCTCATGGGGCGCCTACATCCCCCAACCCCCGGAAACGGGTATAGCCGCACCGGTGATAAATGACGCATCCTCGGAGGCCAGAAATGCGATTACCCTTGCCACTTCTTCGGGTTCCCCAATACGCCCCATGGGGGTATCCGCTATGATGCGCCCTTTGTACTTTATAGAGTGGCATTCTGAACGAACTGCGCCCTGCGGAGCAGATCAGTGAAGAACCGAAACGGATTATGAAGAGAGGGTTTTTAGAATATCCTGAAGTTCTGTTTTGAGGTCCTCAAAAAATCTCCTGTCAGGGGGGTCGATCTCCGTTGCCTGTCGTTTCAATTTCTGTCTCGCCCCCTCAATGGTCATCTTTTCGTCATAGAGGAGCCTTTTAATCTCCATGATAATTTCAAGGTCTTTTTTCTGATAGGTCCTCTGGTTCGAATCAGCCCGGGTTGGTCTGATCTGGGGAAATTCGGTTTCCCAGTAACGAAGAACATAGGGCTCAACACCGATAATACGGCTTACTTCGCCTATACGAAAATACCGCCTGTCATCAAGGATCTGCGCCATCGGATCAACCCTCCCGCAGTCTTCCTCCCGTCTTTTCCATTATCCTCCGGATGATACCTTCGTGCAGCTGGTTGATATCTTTACCATCCAAGGTGCCCGCTTTGGACCTGTAACATATCCTAAAACTCATGGCCTTTTCCCCGGGGTCCATCTTCTTCCCTTCATAGAGATCAAAGACAGAGACGGATTCGATCAGCTCTCCCCCCTCGCCCTTTATAATATCCTGGACGCTTGCACTCTCTGTTTGCCTATGCAAGACAAAGGAGATATCTCTGTAGACGGCAGGGAATTTTGCAAAGGGCTGAAAACGCATGGCCCCGGGCATACTCTGGAGAACCTGCATTATATCCAATTCAAAGAGGAATGCACTTTCCGCTTTCAAATCCGCTGCCTGAAGGACCTCCCGGGAGAACGCCCCCACAAAACCCAGGGGAGATCCTGAGCGAATGATCTCGGCACAGAGGCCGGAATCGTATCCCGGAGGGATCCTACCCCTTTTAAAAACCAAGCCCTCCAACCCCAGTTCCTTCAGAAGGGCTTCCACCGTTCCCTTTACATCATAAAATCCGACATTTCTCTCTGCACTGAACCAGTTTTTTTGATTGTACAGACCTGTCAATACTCCTGCCAGTCCGGGCTTCTCATCGGGTAAATCATGGCCCTGCCGATCAAAAAAAATCCTCCCCCATTCAAACAGTTTCAGGTCTTCTTCGCCATGATTGATATTGGTCTTCATGGCAGCAAGCAGTCCCGGAAGGAGAGATGTTCTCATGACCGACTGTTCACTGCTCAGGGCATTGAGGAGAGTGACAAAAGATCGCAGTTCACCCTTTTCTTCGACGCCGAGCAGATCAGCGGTTTCCGGGGCTACAAAGCTATAGGAAATGATTTCGGTAAAGCCAAATCCCACCATGGCTTCCTTTACCCTTTCCCGAAGCGCACGCTCAGGGCCGGCTTCCTCCTCGGTCGGGCTGATGGCAGGATAGGTCACAGGAATTCTATCATATCCCTCCATCCTGGCAACCTCTTCCATGAGGTCGACTTCTCTGGTGATATCAACCCGAAAGGTCGGTGCTTTCACATGCAGCACATTGCCATCGCCCCCCTGGACATCCATTTCAAGGGCTTCCAGGTGACGGGCCATGCCTTCGCCACTGAGGGAAGTCCCCAGGAAGTGGTTTGTCTTGTCAATTCTCAAATCAATGCCGGGCATCTCAAATGGTTTTGGATAAACATCGATCGCTCCCTTCAGTACCTTTCCCCCTGCCAACTGGGAAATAAGCATCAAGGCCCTTTGAAGGGAGAAAATCACCCCTTCAATGTCTATCCCTCTTTCGAATCGATAGGACGCCTCTGTAGAAATGTTGAGGTGCTTTGATCCTCGACGAATGGTAATGGGGTCAAAATAGGCACTTTCAATCAATACATTGGTAGACCCGGCAAATATCTCGGAGTTCAGGCCACCCATAATTCCGGCAACGGCCACAGCCCCCTTGCCATCACAGATCATGAGGGTCTCCGCGCTGAGAGCATGGGTCTGCCCATCCAATGTGGTGAACTTTTCCCCTTCTTCCGCACGTTTCACCACGATCCTGTTCTCCCTGAGCCGATCGTAGTCAAAGGCATGAAGAGGCTGCCCCAGTTCAAGGAGCACATAATTGCTGACATCCACTACATTACTGATACACCTTACACCTGAAACATGGAGCCGATGCCGCATCCAGAAGGGAGAGGGTTTCGAGGCCACTCCAAGTACCATGCCTGCGGCATAGCGGGGGCAGCCTGCCGGGTCTTCTACAACCACGCTCGTAAGGTCTTCAACGGGTGGTTCGTCTTCGACAAAGGCAATCTCCGGCCTTCGCAGTGGCCTGCCGGTCAAGGCTGCAATCTCCCTTGCAATCCCGATAACGGAAGTACAGTCCGGTCGGTTGGGGGTGATGCTGATATCCAGAGCCCAATCTTCGAGTGAGAGTTCAGACGCCACCCCGGCTCCCGGTTTCAGATCTGATGGAAGCTTCATGAGTTCGGAATGGTCATCGCTCAAGCCCATTTCATCCTCGGCCAAAAGCATCCCAAAGGATTTTTGGCCCCGGATATCCGTCTCTTTGACCTTCATGCCCCCGGGCAATCCCGTACCCGGTAATGCCAGTGGAACCATGGCGCCGGTTTCAAGATTGGGTGCACCGCAGACCACGGATACCTTCCCCCCGCCCGGGTCCACTTCGCATATGAAAAGCCTGTCCGCAGAAGGGTGTGTTTTTACCGACAGCAACCTTGCCGCCACAATGTCCTCAAGGCCATGGCCCACAGGTTCCAGAGTCTCGACCTCCAGACCGGACATGGTCAGCATATGGGCCAACTCATCTGCGGACATGGAAATGTCCACATAATCTTTTAACCAGTTTAAACTAACTCTCATGGTTTCTTTCTTAGAATTGTTTTAAAAACCGCATGTCATTCTTGAAGAAAAGTTGAATGTCGTCAATACCGAATTTCAGCATTGCAATCCTCTCGATCCCTATGCCAAAGGCAAATCCGGAATATATTTCCGGATCATAATCGACAAAGCCATAGACTTCCGGGTCTACCATGCCGGAGCCCAGGATCTCAAGCCATCCTGTCTTCGAGCAAGTGCGGCACCCTTTTCCTCCGCACAGGATACATTGAATATCCACTTCCGCACTTGGTTCTGTAAAAGGGAAAAAACTGGGTCTGAAACGGAGCGCCGTTTCCTTTCCGAACATCTGGTGGAGAAAGGAGGTCAAGGTCCCCTTGAGATCCCCAAAAGTGACCCCCCGGTCAACCAGAAGCCCTTCTACCTGATGGAACATGGGGGTATGGGACACATCCGAATCCCTCCGATATACCTTGCCGGGTGAAATAACACTCACGGGAGGTTGTTTGCGCTCCATCACGCGTACCTGCATGGGGGATGTATGGGTTCTTAAAACCACCTTTTCAGATACATAAAAAGTGTCCTGCATATCTCTTGCTGGATGATCTTTCGGGATATTAAGGGCTTCAAAATTATAATAGTCCAGTTCTACATTTGGCCCTTCAGCCACTCTGAATCCCATTTTCATGAAGATGTCGCATATCTCTCTGAACATCTGGGTGATGGGATGCATGTGACCCCGCAGGGGCTCTCTTCCGGGTAATGTGAGGTCCAGAAAAGAGGTCGCCCCGCCTTTTTCATGCTCCAGCCTTTCAAGTGTCTTTTCAAAGCTTTGGCTGAGCTCCTTCTTCACCCGGTTGGCCAGCTTCCCCACCTCCGGTCTCAGTTCAGGGGGCAGGTCACCCATCTTCCTTACCATGGAAGTGAGCAGGCCCTTTTTGCCAAGGTAGTGAATGCGAAACGATTCCAGGCTTGAAATGTCTTTCAGGCTATCAAGTTCTCTTCGGGCCTTCTTTTCCAGTTCAAGGAGTTCTTCCTTCATTCGCTTAGCTCGTCTGCCCCTCAAGCGCCCTCAGGCGGGGATAGGTAAGCCCCGCCTGGAAATTCAAACGGGGCCCATTGATTGGACTCAAAAAACAGCTTAAGTACCTGTTTATTTTCACTTTACCATATTGGCGACTTCCGAGAAGGCAGCCGGATCACTGACAGCCATCTCCGCGAGCAACTTTCTATCCAGATCGATACCCGCCTCATGGAGTCCTCCCATGAGTCTGCTGTAAGACAAACCGTTTTCCCTTGCAGCAGCATTAATCCGGATGATCCAGAGTTTCCGAAAGTCCCTTTTTTTTGCCCTTCGGTCCCTGTAGGCATACATTCCTGCCCTATCGACGCTTATACTGGCCGTTTTGATGAGCTTACTCTGTCCTCCCCGGAAGCCCTTGGCCGCCTTCAGGACCTTGTTTCTCCTCCGTCGTGCTTTAATTCCTCTTTTTACCCTTGGCATTTCATTCCTCTTTTCTCAAACATTCAAATGGGTTCTCGGGCATCGGACCGGAAATCTTACTGAGTCATCCCGTACCCACACGTCCCGGTTTATTAAAGGTAAGGTACAAGCCTGGTCACATTTTTTTGTTGGTGGAGTCCACAAGACCGGACTTCCGCAGATTTCTTTTCCGCTTTGTACTCTTTTTGGTGAGAATATGGCTTGAAAAGGCCTTGTTCCTGACAATTTTGCCTGTACCCGTGGTCTTGAAACGTTTCGCAGCACCACGGTTTGTTTTTATTTTGGGCATTTCTAAAACCTCCGTCCCGAGTATATTAATAAGCCCCTCTTTTTAAGGAAATGATGCCAGGTCGGCACTCATTTCTCTAAACCTAAGCCCTGGAGGGCAACAGATGCACCCTGGGGCGAGGGTAAAGAATCCAGGCCCAAAGGACCAGGTTTTCAAATTTCCAATAAATGTAT
>JAFDIX010000221.1 GCA_019307805.1 Deltaproteobacteria bacterium
TGTATTCGGTATGGGTTAAGAAATAATCCCCGGAAAAGGCCTCTCCCACTTCCTTGGATGTCCCCAGGAGAGCCACCATCTCCTGAAAAATTTCCTTGCCGAGGACGACAACAGATCTGGCTCCCGGCAGGAGGGCGTTGGCGTATTTTTTCAGCTCTTTAGAACCGGATTTCGTAACCGAGGCGACACCAAGAAGCTCTATATTCAATGTCTTCTTCATCTCCTCAAGAAAATTTTGGTCGAACTTTGCCATCCTGTTTCAATCCTTTCCTTGTTTTTCGCACTCGAAAATTTTCAGCAATATAGCTCACGAGAGATTCATTGGATACAAAAAAATAAGACCTGGTGTCCCCATCAGGGATGGCTGAAACCACTCGCCTTCAGGCGAAGCAAAGTTTACGATGTCTTGGGGCAACTTGCCTTTCGAGATTCCCATGAATCGGGCATTGATGTCGTCATTCCGGCGAAAGCCGGAATCCAGTGTCGTTGATATGACCGGTTTTTCTGGATACCGGCTTTCACCGCAGTCCATAATCTGTTTCAAGAAATTACTCAGAAACTAAGAACCAAAAGGTAAATATCAACAAGCGAGGCTAAACCCCCTCCTTTTTGATGAGTCTTGGCAATTGACACCCTTATGCAATAGGGGTATTTCATTGTATCTCATGGCAGAACCCGGACAGAACCCGGAAAATAATTTATAAGGAGGGAGTTATGGAAAAGAAGGTCATCAAAACGGACAAGGCGGCATCGGGAAAAGTACCCCTGTCCCAGGGAATTCAGGTTGGGGAGTGGCTCTATTGCTCCGGTCAGCTTCCCATCGATCCCAAGACCGGAGAGGTTGTGCCCGGCGGCATCGCCGAACAGACACGACAGATTATCGAGAATCTGAAGGCCGTTTGTGAGGAGGCCGGTACTTCGCTCAAAAATGCCGTTAAAGTGACTATTTTTATGCTGGATCTGGCCGATCTTCAAGGTATGAACCAGGTCTTTGAAGAGTACTTTGGCGTGGATGACCCACCCGCACGAACCACTTTCCAGGCAGCCAAGATCATTGCAGACGCCAAGCTGGAAATCGAATTGATGGCCTTCGTTCCCTAGAGTGGAGTAACCTCCACCGTGGCATCAAAGGCGGATTGCCCGGCGGCAAATGGGAAGAGGTCCACGGCTTCGTCCGGCAGAACAGCGCCGCCGGAGGTGAGCCGGTTGATGCCTTCCCAGCCGTCCCGCATCCAGACGGTACCGGCGGGTATTTTATCCGTAATGTGGGCTTTGGCGCGGAAGGAGCCCCGCTCATTGTGAATGCGAATCCATGCACCATGATGAATGTCTCGATCCGCTGCATCGGTGGGTGCAATCCACAGCCGGGGTTCGGAATCAATTCTGGCCAGGGTGGGCAGGGCCTGTCCGTGGTCGTAGAAGCTGTGGAAGTGTGAAAACGTCCTGCCCTGGCGAAAGACCAGGGGATAGGACGACGGTGGCAGTTCCTCATAGACCGGCAAGGGGGGGAGGCCGAGCTCCCGGGCCCGTGTAGAAAAAAATTCTACCTTGCCTGAAGGGGTGTGGAAACGGGCGTCCGGGTAGGCCACGTGGGATACCTGCATGGGCCTGAAACCACCCTCTTTCCGGAGGGAAGCCACCGTGGCATGGCCCGTGCTGGGGTGGTCCAGTATCTCATCGATCGCTTCCTCTTCAGAATCCCAGGGAAAGAAACCTTCCAGATTCAGACGCTCTGCCAGGGCTGCCAGGACCCAGCTGAGGGGTCGTGCTTCTCCTGAGGGCTTTATGGCCTGTTCCATGAGATACAGGTGAGAATGGGTCATTTTGCAGCCTAGCTGCTCCAGCCAGTAAGTTGCAGGCAGAATGATGTCTGCATGTCGGCGTGCCGTATCATTCATGAACAGGTCATAGCTGACAACCAGGTCGGCGCGGTCCAGACCCCGGCCAAGTTCCCCGGTATCTGAAAAGGACGACAAGGTATTGCTCCCGAAAAAAAACATGTTGCGGACACGACCGTCCTTCAATGCTGAAATAATGTGAGACATCTGGTTGGGGATATAGGACCCGGCGACTCTTTTTTCTTCTGCCGTAATATTTTCAAGGAACTGGCCATGGGTCGCGCTGCCATGTCTGGGCCCAAAACCACCACCGGGAATCCCCAGGTTCCCGGTGAGGGGAGGGAGACAGGATACCGCACGGGATGCATGCCATCCATTAGCCCCCTTGTAAATGGAGCTTCCACCGATTGCAATCATGGCCGGCCGGGTGGTCCCATACTGGCGGGCAAAAGCGATGATGCGATTTTCCGGGATTGACGTGACTTCGGATGCCCAGGCAGGTGAACAGTCCTTCAGGTGGTCGGTCAAATCCTCGAATCCAACGGTATGTTTCTCAACAAAGTCCCGGTCATAAAGCCCTTCTGCAATAATCACGTGCATCAGTGCAAGGGCCAGCGCAGCATCCGTCCCGGGTCTGAGCAGATAGACCTCATCCGACAGTGTGGCGGCCTCGGTATGGCGTATATCCACAGTGATGACGCGGGCACCGCGGTTTCTGGCCTTCTTGAGGTGACGGGCCAATGTGGGCTGGCTTGCAATGTTCGCCCCCCAGAGGACTATGAGATCCGAATGGCTCGCCATGTCCTCCTGGGAGTGGGTCTCCAGGATGCCGGTGATCCCCAGCCCGAATGCACCGAACCCCCAGCAGATCATGGTGGGATTCCAGTGCTGGCAACTGTAAAAATTGGTGAAGCGTCTTAAAAACTGGGGTCCGATACGTGTCCCATAGTTGGTACTCAGGACTCCGTGCCCCGCCCAGACCCCTACTGATTCACGTCCTGCCGCCTCCATATGGGTCTTCATCAAATCCAGGGCCTCGTCCCAATCAATGCGACGCCAGGGGCTCTTGCGGTCTGTTCTGGCCAGGGGGTGCAGTATCCGCTTGGGGTTGTCAAACACCTCGAGTGCCGATCTCCCCCTCACGCAGAGGTATCCTCGACTGTCCGGGTTCTCCCGGTCCCCCCGGATCTTCATGGGCCGACCATTTTCAAGCTCCACGAGCATGCCGCACAGTGCGGGGTGACAGTTCATGGGACACATGGTTCTGACAAGTTGCTGCGTTTCCATATCGGGATTGCTCCTTACTGTACCCTGGTGGCTGAGTGCTGATAGCGCGCCCGCCTTCCACGGTAGTCTGCAGGTTGGGTGGAAGTCCGGAAAAGGTTATTTCCAGATGAGCAGTCATTCGCCTGAAAACCAGTATAGGCTCAGGTTATAGGATTTACCACGAAAATTCAATAAACCCACTGAGCTTCACAGTTCCAACTTGACTAAATGCCTGTTCCTATTTATGGTCTCATGGCCCTGTTCATCAATATGCAATGCAAAGGAACACAAAAAACAACGTGGAGTGACAATATGCAAAAACTGACACAGGAAGAAGAAAAAGAGCTCAATAGAGCTGCCGTAAGAGTGCGGAGAAATGTCCTCAGGATGATGAGAGGGGGGCATTCTGGGCACATCGGAGGGGCATTTTCAGCCGCTGATATCGTGACGGCCCTTTACTGCAAAATCCTGAAAGTCGACCCCGCAAATCCAAAATGGCCGGAACGGGACAGGTTCGTCCTATCCGCCGGCCACAAGTGCCTCGCCCTCTATGCCGCCCTGGTGGAAAAGGGGTTTTTTGACGCGTCTATCCTGGATACCTACGGGTCACTGGGTACGATATTGGGTGGGCACCCTGATATGCATAAGGTGGCCGGTGTAGAAACCAGTACAGGCGCCCTGGGGCACGGGCTTTCCATTGCCGGCGGAATGGCCATGGGACTAAGAATGGATGGCCTGGATTCCAAGGTTTATGTAGTAATGGGGGACGGGGAATTGGCCGAGGGCTCCAACTGGGAGGCGGCCTCGGCGGCAAGTCACCACAAGCTCGATAATCTCCTCCTTTTTGTGGACAGGAACAGTCTTCAGATGTGCGGGAAAACCGTGGATGTCATGTGCTATGAACCCCTTCGCCAAAGATGGGAGGCATTCGGATGGTCAGTACGGGAGATAGATGGACATGATATGCGGCAGATTGTGGAAAATGCCGGGGCCTTTCCTTTCGAGAAGGGCAAACCATCGGTGATCATCGCCGATACGGTGAAATCAAAATGTCTGCCTTTTGCAGAAGACAAAGCGGAATATCACTACTGGACGGCCACTGAAAAAGAAATGAAAATTGCTGATCAGTGTCTCCTGGAGATCGAAGAGGGGATTGGATAATGAATGAATTAAAAGACCCAAGAAAAACATTCGGTGAAGCCCTGGTTGAGGCAGCGGAAAAAAATGAAAATATCCTGGCCATCTCTGCGGACAGTTCCGGTGGCTCCGGAATGTCCCCTTTTCATGAGAGATTTCCTGATCGGCACATCGAGTTCGGGATCATGGAGCAGGGGATCATGGGCTATGCCGCCGGTCTGGCCACAACGGGCAAGATTCCCTTTGTGGCCGCTATTGCCCCCTTTGTCACGGCACGGCCCTTTGAGATGTTCAGAAATGACCTCGGGTATATGCGGCAAAATGTGAAGGTGGTGGGACGGTGTGCCGGGCTGACCTACTCGGATCTGGGCGCGACCCATCAATCCCTGGATGATGTTGCTATCCTCAGAACGATTCCGGGTGTGACGGTGATCAATCCCGGTGACCCGGTGGATATTGTTAAGGCGGTTCATGCCGCAGCAGAGCATGTAGGGCCGGTCTATATCAGGATCGGCAGCCCCAAGATGCCGGTGCTCATGGACGAGAATTACCCCTTTCAAATCGGAAAGGGAGTGGTCATGGAGGATGGGAACGACATCACCCTCGTGGGAACAGGCACGGTATTGTCCAAGGCTGCAGAAGCCACCGCCATACTCAAGGGCAAGGGCATTCATCCCCGTCTGATCAACCTGCATACCGTCAAGCCTCTGGACCGGGAACTCATCTTGAAGGCTGCGGCAGAGACCGGGAGGATTGTTACCGTGGAAGAGGGTTTTCTTGCGGGTGGCATGGGCAGTGCCATTGCAGAACTCCTCGCAAAAGAGCATCCGACGCCCATGAAGATGATCGGTCTGGACGATGAGTATGCAGAGACAGGTCCCTATGAAGAACTGTTGGGTCTTTACGGGCTCCAGGGCGCGCAAATCGCCGAAACGGTCGAGGGATTTCTCGAGTAACAAGGAACCCGGGTCCAGACAGACTGGGTCGCAATAGAAAACAACATTTAATTCGCACTTGTCATGCCGGACTTGATCCCCGCTGAAGACGGGATCTTCGACCGGCATCCAGAAGCGCAAAACGCCGAAGATGCACTGGATTCCGGGTCAAGCCCGGAATGACGAAAACACCGTTAGGCGTTCTGCAGCTGATTATGACACAGCCTGAGAGGATCCGGGTTTTGTTTATCCCTGAAAGGGGGGTGCCATTACTTTGTAGTTATTGCCATTACGCTGTCAGCGTTCAGCATTCAGCGCTCAGCTTTTAAGTATTTTATTCTCAATCTTGGTGCAACCATTCAACGTTTTGTATGGCACCACCGTCCGCATCGGCGCTGGTTTCTATTTAAACGGGTTCTTTGTTTGGCTCCTGGTTTGAGGCATTTTGGAGAAGGCGGGGTTTAAGCCTCCAGGACATCAGGATTCCGAGCACGCAAACGGCGATACAAAGAATGAATGCCATGTCATAATTCCCCGATCGATCAAAAAGAAGA
>JAFDIX010000948.1 GCA_019307805.1 Deltaproteobacteria bacterium
GCCACAAGTTGCCATCCCTATATGTATCTTGGGGGCAGGATCTTCAGTAAATGCCTTCCGGCGTTTAACTGCCTCCTCATGAATGGCGCTGAATGCCTGATCCAGATCTTTCTTGTTGAGCTGATCCATCTTTCTGCTTTTCTCTTTCTTCTTTTTCCTTTTCTATCTGAAAACCTAAGATTAGGCCTTCTACTTTGCTTGGCGCTACACGCCCATGGACGTTTTCATCAACAATGGCCACAGGGGCTAAGGCACAGCATCCCACGCAGGCCACCCTTTCTATGCTGAATTCCCGGTCGGTTGTTGTCTCCCCCTCACTGATTTCGAGCTTCCGTTCAAAATTTTCGAGTATAATATCACCACCTCGAACGTGACAGGCCGTACCGAGACATACCTTGATGTGGTGTTTTCCGGGTGGGTGAAATCGAAACTGATTGTAAAATGTGGCTACCCCATAGACCTCACACACCGCGGTTTGCAGGTGTTCGGCAACTATCTTTAAGGACTCAGGCGCGAGATAAGCATGTCTCTCCTGGATCATCTGAAGTATGTGGATAAGATTTCTTCTTTCTCTTCCAAATCCTGCAACCTGAGAAGTTATATCATCTAACATTGCCGCTTCTTGGGCATGAATTGCCTCATCCACCAGAAGACTCCTTACTACGAATGAATTAAATCTGCAGGGCTTCACAGACTCAGAGTTTCCCGTTGAAAGTGGGACTCAGGGTTAGGTTTCCTTCGTTGACCTATTTCGCAGGCAGTTGAGGTTTTCGATGAACCATGAATCCCGCTTCCAGCGGGAAACCTTTAAACCCATGAACCCTTACTATATCTTTTCCATTGCGCCAAAGGCGCCCTCTATCCTGTCTCGAAGCAGGAAGCACAGTCTTTGCAGCAGGACAAACCCAAGTTCACTGTTGCTGGTCATCATCTCCCTCAAGTCTTTCCCCTTTATGACCACTACCTCAGTTGGTCTTTGACAGATGGCCGAGGACATGAGGTTGTGCGGTTCGCCCAAGAGAGTAGACCAGCAACCAAGGGTCCGACCCTTGCCAAGGACTCCTATCACAGCATTTCCCTTGCGCGTGCCCAAGTCCACTGACCTTTCTAAGGAAATGTGACCATCGGCAATAATGTAGAGATGCTCACCATAATCACCCTGACGGAAAACATATTCTCCCGGCCTGAATGTCTGTACCTGACAGAGGCTGGCTATCTTTACGAGGTGCCCCTTGTCTAATCCCCTGAAAAACTCAGATTTTTCTATCACATCTTCAACCTTTGAACGTTCCATACGACACCTCCAAGATTTTGATAAGAGTTGATCCTTGCCATATCATTACTATTTCAGTACTCCACGGAAGGGAAGAGTTTACGGTTGGTATGCGGGAGAAAAAGAGCGGCAATATACTCGTCTGTAAAGGGCTGGTAGGTTGAAAGTTCGATATTTGTCATCGATCTTGAGATATTGACGCATGTCTCCATGGCCGATTCTGAGAGGAGGCACATGCGGGCGCCAGTAAGGGAGCTGTTCCCGACGAACTGAATTTTCTCTTGCGGGATATCCGGCAGGAGACCGATCGCGATGGACTTGGGAATATCCAAAAAACTACCAAACCCGCCAGCCACATAAAATGTGTCTATCATGTCAAACCCGAGCCCGATATAGTCGGTGAGCGACTTGATGGCGGCGAAAACCGCCCCCTTTGACTTTATAAGGTTATCGATATCAGATTCTGTGATGATAACGGCCGTACCCGATTCGGTTTCATCAGGATATGCGATGACATATTGCGGGATGTTATCCTCGATCTTGAGCCGGTCATCCGACCGATTTCTGTCGAATTTACCTCCAGGGTCTATAATGCCGTTTTTTACGAGTACATAAATGCAATCGATCAGACCTGAACCACAGATCCCTCTCGGACTGGCATTGCCGATGGTTTCGTATTCGAGCCGGCCGTTTGTGATCTTTATCTTTTCAATGGCCCCTTTTATGGCGCGCATGCCGCAGCGGGTCCCGCCACCCTCAAAGGCAGGGCCGGCCGAGGCGGAACAGCATACCAGCCAGTCTTTATTGCCGATGGCAATCTCGCCGTTGGTGCCGATATCGATCAGCCCCCTCACCTCTTCATGTTCCGAAATACCGCACGACATGACCCCGGCAACGATATCTCCGCCCACATAAGAGGCAACACAGGGAATGGTTTCCAAAATACCGCGAGGATTAATCTGAATGCCGATCTCCTCCGCGCGGATCTGAGGGAATTCATCTGCCGTGGGCACATAAGGGTCCAGGCGGATGGAGCAGGGAGTCAGGCCCAAGAGAAAATGGCTCATGGTGGTATTCCCGGCGGCCACAATGGCGTTTATTTCATCAGTGGGGACGTCCTTTTCTTTGGCCAACTTTCCTATGAGCTGGTTGATATTTTTTATCACCGCTTGCTGCACGGGGTGTACCCCCCCCTTTCCGCAGGCAAAGATCACTCTCGAGATGACATCCTCTCCGTAGCTCGCCTGTTGATTGTGGCATCCTTCCGAACCGAGCAGCTTGCCTGAGTTCATATCCAGCAATTGGGCCACGACAGTCGTCGTTCCAACATCAATGGCCACGCCGTAATTGGCATCAGCCGTATTGAGGGGATCGATTTTTAGGATGCGATAATTATTTCCATGTTTCGCTATGGTTACAGTGACCTTCCACTCGTTTTCACGGAGCTTATCAGATAGATGCTGAATACAATCTAAAGAGAAGTCGAAGGTTTGCCATCCAAGTTGTTTTCTCAGCTCCCTTGATATACGTTCAATGTCAGGGACATTATCCTCAACGGTTGGCGGCGGCAGTTCCAAATATATCTTTTTAATTACAGGCTTAAACTCGGACTTAGAGGTGTCCTTGGTTGCCCCATCGATCATGATCTTAGACTCATCCATCCTCGATTCAGGCGGAATGATTATCTCGAGGTCGTCATGCACCTCTGTCTGGCAGGCAAGAACATAACCTTGCATTATCTCATCTGCCGAAAAAAAACCTTTTGCATGTTCTTCAGCTTCGGCCAGTCCCTTAGAGACCTGAACACGGCATTTACCGCAGACACCTTCACCACCGCAAAGGTTATTTATGAACAGATCTGCATTTTGAGCCGTCTCTGCGATTGTTGTGCCATCTTCTACCTCAACGGATTTATCAGCGGG
>JAFDIX010000222.1 GCA_019307805.1 Deltaproteobacteria bacterium
GATCAGTTCAGTCATGGTGGCGGATTCTGCGGGTGAAAGGCCGGCAGTGGGTTCATCCAGGAGGAGCACCTTGGGTTTGGAGACCAGTGCCAGTGATATCTCCACCTGGCGCTGCTCGCCGTGGGACAGGTTTTTCACCAGGTCTTTTGATTTCTCCGTCATACCCACGGATTCCAGTACCTCCTTTGCCCGTTCAAAGAGATCATGATACCTTGAAGCAGGCTTGAGCATAGAGTACTTCAAGGAACGCAACCCCATGGTCGCAATGACCAGGTTCTCTATCACGCTCAGGGTGGGAAAGAGGTTGGTGATCTGAAAGGTTCGGCCGAGTCCCAATGAGGTCCTTTTATGGCTGGGCAACTTTGTAATGTCATTCCCAAGGAGGTGAATCGTTCCTGCCGTGACCGGATAGAGGCCGCTGACGAGGCTGAAAAAGGTGGTCTTGCCTGCCCCATTGGGTCCAATAATAGCCCGTCTTTCGCCTGCGGTGACCTTCAAGGTCACATCCTTCACCGCCTCCAGGCCGCCAAATCGCTTGGTCAGATTGTCACAGGCCAGGGCGGCCCGGGATGTTCCTCCTCCTTCACCACCCGTCATGTTGTCACCTCTTTTCGTTTTATTAAATGCTGCAGGAGACCTATGATCCCCCTCGGCGCGAACCTGGCGCACAGGATATAGACAAGGGCCAGGATCATGAGCCACCGCTGGGTGTAGGAACTCACCAGGTATTTCAGAAAGGTAATGAGAAAGGCCCCGATATTGGGTCCGACCAGGGTTCCCTGACCACCGATGCTCACCATGAGAAAGAATTCCATGCAATGGGCCAGGTCCGCATCGCTCGGACCGATAAAGCTGTTGTAGTAGCTATAAAGACATCCCCCGAGTCCTGCAAAGGCCCCGGCGATGATAAAGGCCAGATATTTGTGCAGCCACACATTGAATCCGAGGACCTGCATTCTCGTGGCACTGTCCCGGATACCGATCAGGGTCCTCCCGAATGGAGAGCGGATCAGAAGAAACATGAGGATCATACTGATGACAAAAAAGAAGAGCACGAAGTAGTGGTATGAGACGGTGTCTGCAAGATCTATGGGCAGTCCTATGGAAGGTCGTACAATGCTCTCGATTCCATTTTCTCCGCCGGTAAATGATACCCACTGATCAATGAGGCCATATACACACATGGCAAAGGCGAGGGTGATCATTAAAAAATAGACCCAGGAAGCCCTCAATGCAAAGAGAGCAAGCACGGCTGCAGCGGCTGCGGCCGTTAAAATGCTTGCAGGAAGGGTGATAGCCAGGCCGGCATCACACCGGGTGGCCAGGAGCGCGGTGGTATAGGCACCGATGGCAAAGTAGGCCCCGTGTCCGAGAGAGGGCATGGCCGCGTAGCCGAGAATGATATCCAGACTCGTGGCAACGATGCCGTAAATCAGGCTCTGGGTCATCAGGGAAACATAGTAGGTCGGAAGGAATGGGGGGAGCAGGACCAGGACCAGGAATGCCACGCCAAGCCCTGCAATGACCCATATTCGTTCCTTGATTGCATCCAGCATAAATTATGCCCTCCCAAAAAGTCCGGTCGGCTTGATTGCCAGGATAACCACCATGGGGAAGAAGAGGCTGAAGGTCGCAACCTCCGGCACGAGGGCCTTGGCAAAGGTGCTGATAAAGCTCACGAGGATGGAGCCCACAACCGCCCCCTTCAGGCTTCCCATGCCACCCAGAATAACCACCACAAAGGCAAGGGGAAGGACCATGAAGTCCAGACCGGGTTCGACAGACATAAAGGCACAACCGATAACGCCTGCAAATGCCGCCAACAGGGAGCCGAGGCCAAAGACGCCCATGCTCACGAGATGGACGTTGATACCGACCCCCTGTGCTACCTCCTCGCTGTCCACCGTCGCCCTCACCATGGCTCCGACACGGGTTTTTTCCTGAACCCACCACAATACAATAAACACCACGAATGCAGCCATTACCATGAAAACCCGTAACATGTAGAAGTTGTACCCCCATAGTTTCACCGTGGTCGCTATCCAGGGCGGGGGATTGATACTGAGGGAATATCCTTTAAATATGATCAGGAGAATATCATTGAACAAAAGCGCGATCCCCATGGTCATGAGCATCTGTCGCAGCAACGTTCCGCCAAGCTTCCGCAGGAGAAAGCGCTCCAGGATCATGCCGATTAAACCGAGCGCCACACAGGCGCCCAGGATTCCGAGATAAAAATTTCCGGTATGGCGCCAGATCACATATCCCACGTGTCCGCCCACCAGGAAAAGGGTGCCATGGGCAATATTGACGATATTCATAACGCCAAAGATGAGCGTCATGCCCCCTCCCAGCAAAAAGAGGAGCCCTGCATAGGATATGGCGTTAAAGGTTTGATTTACCCAGAAGTCCATAGGTTCTCCTTATGCCTGGTTTTTCCTGGCGCAAGCGCTTCAACAAAAAATTTCACAGTCCTGGAAAGCGTCTTCATTCCATTCAGATGCTTTAAGGTTCAAGTTATGATGCAGCACATTCGCCTGGACAAGGGCAGGGCGGAAAAACACTTGCCGGACAATCCGCCCTGCCCGGTCTGCGCCAATTTTGTCTCAGGTATCCTTCGCGTCCTTATTTACAGTACTTGCACGGAGGATTGTTTTTGCTGTAGGGCGGTTCTTTCAAAAAGGTTTCCGGGTCATAGGTCCAGAACTGAGAGACTTTTTCGTATTTATCAATGACCGAATTTTGGTAGCGCCCGCCGACCTTCTCCACCTTCCGGATATACACATTCTGAATGGGATTTCCATAGGCATCCGGATGGATCGGGCCATGGGGGGTGGACGCTATTTTGACGGCCCAGAGGGCGTCAATGAATTTCTGCTTGTTTTCCACATCCCCGTTAATGGCTTCTATGGCCTGCAGGACCCACTCCCCTGCCACATAGGAGTCCATGATAGGGCCTGAGATTTCCAGCTTGGTCGCCTTCTTGGCCTTGGCTACCCAGGCCTTGCTCACCGGGGTATCCAGAGCCGGGCTCCAGTTGTTGACGCTGTAGACCCCAAGACCGGTCTCACCCAGTTCCTGGAGAAAAGACTCATCCGTGGACGTCAGGATCATCAGGACCTTCCACTTGTCCATAAGACCGCTTGCCTTGAGGGTCCGGAGAAAACGCAGGCTGGGGCCTGCAGTGATCACGGCATAAAGCCCGTCCGCATCAGGCCTCAGGCTGGAGACATAGGGACCGAAATCCAGGGTTTTGCGCGGCACGTAGATCCGCTGCACCACCTTGCCGCCGTTGTCCTCAAAGACCCTCTGGAATGCGCCGATGGATTCCTGGCCGAATGAATGTTCCCAGCCCAGGATGGCCACATTCCGCCACCCCAGTTTCTTGTAGGCCCAGTCCCCGGCAACGTGACAGATCTGGGTTCCCGCGCAGTTGGCACGAAACATGTTTTTGGCATGCTTCCGCTGGGTGATATCATTCCCGTTGGCCGCGGTAATCATAAAGGGAACATTGGCCGCAGTGGTGAGTGGGGCGACGGCGTATGCCACGTTACTTGAAAAGCAGCCGGCGATGTAATTGACCTTGTGGTGATCGATGAGTTTCCGTGCCGTGGTGACGGCCATGCTGGGCTTCTTGTGGTCCTCTACGATCAATTCGATCTTTCGACCCGCCACCATGTAATTATTTTCAGCAAGTCGCATCTTGAAGCCGGCCACCATGTCCGCTCCCACCTGGGCCCGGGAACCGCTAAGGGGCGCAAGATAGCCGAATTTGATGGGCCCTTTGTCTGCTGCAAAGACTCCCTGGGTAGAGCCTACAACGAGAAAGAGGGTTAAAAGAACCACCGTTATTCCCACCTTTTTCCATCCTTTCTGTCGCCACACATCAGGCGGTCATGCTTTTATTGCACCCTATAAGCCTGGAACCCTACCAGGCGGTCCACCCACCATCAACGGGAAGGGTGATGCCCGTCACCATGCCGGCGGCATCGCTTGCCAGGAAAATGGCGGCCCCCACCATGTCTACAGGCATGGCAAACTTTTTAACGGGGAGTCTCTCCAGCATCCATTTCTGCCAATCTTCATTGGCAAAGAGTTCCTCGTTAATGGTCGTTCGGGTGGCCGTCGGGGCAATGGCATTGACATTGACGTTGAAGGGGCCCCATTCAATGGCGAGCACCTTTGTGAGCTGGCCTATCCCCCCTTTGCTGGATGCATAGGCGGTTCTGTTCTCAAAACCCACCAGACCGAATGTGGAACTGATGTTGACGATTTTTCCGTATTTCTGCTTGACCATATAACGACCGACAGCCTGGCTTGCGAGAAAATAGCTTTTCAGGTTTGTATCCAATACAAGATCCCAATCCTCCTCGGTCATGTCGAGACAGGCTTTATTGATGTTGATACCGGCATTGTTAACCAGAATGTCAATTCGACCGAACTCTGCCACGGCAGCATCCGCCATTGCCTTGATATCGGCGGCCTTGGTCACATCGACCTGCTGAACAAGGGCTTTACGCCCCATGGCGCGAATTTCTCCTGCCACGGATTCCAGATCATCTACCGTTCTACTGGCCACGACCACATCCGCACCTGCATTGGCCAGTCCAAGGGTGATGGCGCGCCCGATATTGCGGCTGGCACCCACGACAAGAGCAATCTTGCCTTCGACACCTAAACTTGGAAATTCCATTCTTGTTTCTCCTCTCTAGTGAAATATTTCCGTAATGTTAAACGGGTTTGAAATTTTGCTGAGGTCTCTCCCGATTCAACACAATTTTCCTATATTTTCAAGATCATCAGCAACATATTCCAGATCCAAATCAATGAGCGTTTGCCTTTTGGGAAAGCTTGTCTCCCTGTCCCATCCGTGAAGGTCATAGTATTCGTCGAGCATCCTGTTAAACTTCTCTTTATGTATCTTCCAGCCCGCAAGATTCCCGGAAGCGATGGGCTCATTGAGTTCCCTTGGCGTGGGCATGTCATCCTTTCGCTCAAAATCCGTGAATCTCAAATTTAGGGCCTTTTCCAGGTTTATCTGTTTGAGGGTCAGTCTCTTTAAGTCTTCCACTGAGGTCTCCCACCCCGTGGCTGCGGAATACAACTCCGCCAGATCCGGCAAGCTGGGCAGATTCGGATCAAAATAGGCGGTATTATAGTGACATACCCCCAAACAGTTGTTCGCCCGTTGGAGCGATTCACTAAAGGTGACCATTTTCGCTTTTCCCTCATACTCCTGAGCCTTATGGGGGTTGTCGATTCCGTATACCTCCTTCGCCTTTTCAATATCCAGGTTGCCTTGGGTTTCAATCACCGGGGCACCGGTCGTATGCCCACCACCTCTTGTGGAAGTGACCGCCCCCAGGCACCAGCCCAAGGCTCCGCGGCAGGGCTCGTAAAGATCCAGCCCCTTGATGTTCAAGGCATAGTATTCGCTGTCCCGGCCAACTATATCCGCGGCCCGGGCGCAGCCTTCTGCCAGGATGTTTCCGAAACCCTCCCGAAAAGCGATTTTTCTTATGAGTTCCAGGGCAGCCTCAGCATCACCCCAATTTAGCTTGATCCCATCGGTGTCCTGCTCGTCAATGATGCCCCTCTCATAGCATTCCATGGCCCAGCCGATGGGTGCGCCTGCCGCATCCACGTCCAGGCCGTACTGGTTGCACAGCGTATTTGCCTTGAACATAAAGGTCGGCTCCTCAACCGCCAGTCTGCCTTGAATGGTGCTCACTACCTCCCACTGGGTAGACTCCGTGACCAGGCCTGCATAGGGCCCTTCCGTGATATGCATAATCCGACTGCACCCACCAAAGCCACATCCCGGATAGCTCTGCTTGGCAACCTGATACTTTTCAATGGTGTGCTTTGGATCAATAGCGAAGGCCATCTCCTCGGGGAGATGAGAGTCCTGGAAGTTCTTATAGGCAATGCCACAGACGGCCTGCTTGCCTTCCATGATACCCAATGTTCCGTACTTATGGAAATTTTTCGTGGAAGTCAGCCCCTTGAACATTCCATGGCAGTTTGCAGCAGCCGCCATAAACCGGTCACGGTTTGCGACCCTGATGGCGCCGGACCCCCTTACAATAACCGCCTTTAGATTCTTGGATCCCATGACGGCCCCGACGCCTCCTCTGCCGAAGGCCCTTCCTTTGTCCTGGATAATGCATGCGCCCCGGACGAGGTTTTCTCCGGCAGGACCAATGGACATGAGGTGGAGATTTTGATCCCCAAGGGTCTCGCGGATAGTATCCAGGGTCTCCCAGGTCGTTTTCCCCCAGAGATGGGAGGCATCACGAATTTCAACGGTATCATCATCAACCCACAGATAGACAGGTGTGTGGGCCTTACCTTGAACAACTACCGAATCATAACCTGCACGTTTCAGTTGTCCTCCCAGGTAACTGTCGCTGCAAGAACTCGCCCAGCCCCCAATCATGGGACCCAGCGTGCTGATATTCATCTTATTGGCCCCTGGGGCAGTGGTTCCGACCAGGGCCCCTGCGCCGATAATGAGCCTGTTTGCAGGATCATAGGGGGTGACCCAGGAACGCAGTTCGTCATACAGAATTTTAATGGCGATTCCGGAGGAACCAAGCCACTCTTTGGCATAATTTGACGTGGGTTCGGTGCTGATTTCCCCATTACTCAGGTTTACGCGGAGAATCTTTCCCGCATATGCATATAGGTCGTTTTCAATGCCCGTCATTTTTAATCTTTCTTATTGGCTTTCCCAAGTTTTGTCGTTTCTTCAAATTCCTGCAGGATTTTCCAGAGATCATCACTCTCTCTGCAGTAATCCATACAAAGGGGGATTTCGAGACCTTCGCATCCATCGCAGGCTATTCTCTGTCCGTCGTTTTTTGTCACGAGCAATACTTCACAACCAGGTCCATCTTCCTTGTCAAGGACGACAAGGCTTGACACGGCGGGTGCGAATTCACCGGTATGGTGAAAGGAACAGGCCATTTCACAGGTCCTGCACCCACCGCATGAAGGCATGTCAAATACTATGCCTTTATCTTCAATCCTTTTGAGAGCGTTGGCCTGGAGACTCGGATCTTTTGGGGTTTCTTTCTGCACCATTATTTTAGTTCCTCCTTGAAAAGCCTATTTGCGTTTCCCCCAAAGGGATTGTTGTTTGGATTTTTCCGTAATTTGTCTCCCGCCCTTAAGGATATGTTCTGTGCTGACTCTGCTCGCCTCTTCAATTTTGCCCTGGTCCAACAATTCCACGATTTTTTTATGTTCCTCCAGGATTTCTTCACCCGCAGGTACTGACGCCTCCATATCTTCGAAATGCTGCAACAGGAGGCGATGAATAAGCCGGTTCATAAGAATGACAATCGGATTTTCAGTGAGTTCGGCAAGCATGTTATGAAAGTCAAAATAATCCAGTGCCCGACTTTTTGTTTCTTTGTTTTTAAGGGCTTCCTCTGCCGATGCTATACCGCTCAACAAGTCAGCAATGTGTTCTTCGGTTATTTTAGAGGGGACAAGTCTTCGTATGATGGCCTCCTCAAGAACAACCCTGGCCTCGGTTACCTGCTTTATGGTCAGGTTGGTCATTCTCAGGGCATTCTCGATTTGGGGAAGGATGTCCTTGAGGTCCATCTTTTTGATATAGGCTCCTCCCTGACTGCCCTGGCGCACATCTATTACACCGAATTGCTCCAGAGACTGGATCGCCTCCCGGACAGTCACCCGGCTCACGCCAAAGACCTCCTGTAATTCCTTTTCAGAGGGAAGCTTGTCCTCCGGGGCGAGGTCCCCCCGAAAAATGGAATCGAGGATCTGATTTGCAATATCCTTGTACATGCGGTCTTGTTTGACTTTCTTAAACATTTTTCAAACCATCCTTCTCAGGGGCCTTCAAAGCAGAATCCGCATAACCGATTAAACGAAGGGAAACTTGTTCGCATGGTTTTATTTGGAAAAAAGGTTACGCCCTGAGATGATATCTGACGAATCAGTTTCTTCTTGATATTATTGAGTTAAATAAGGCACTTACAAGTAACAGAACATATATGTCATACATATATACATATAAATATAAAAATGTAAAGCCCTATTTGACGCAAAGCCTTATTTTTTTAGAAGGATCCACGCGGGAATATAATGTCTTGTTTTTGTATTTTTACAATCCATTGTCATGTTTGTTATGCAACGATAGGGTAAAGTATGGTTTGACATGTTCAAAGGTTCGAGGCATGTTACCGATGAATTACGTTTAGGTAACAGTCCCTGGAGCACCAGCAAATAGAATGAGTGTTCCTTCTTGGGTAGTTGTGTTCATCAACAAGACGAGGAATAGAGGGCTTATGAGAGCAGAAATCATTATGATCGGTACGGAACTACTTTTAGGGCAGATCGTGGACACCAATGCCGCTTATCTTGCAAGGGAGCTTGCCGAGTTGGGATTTGACGTTTTTCGAAAAGTAACAGTGGGAGACAATGGGGATCGCATCGTTGATGCTATTACCAATGCCATGGAGAACTCTGATGTGGTTATCACCTCCGGCGGTCTGGGACCTACTGTGGATGACAAAACCCGAGAGGCGGTGGCCCTGGCAACGAATCGGAAATTGGTTATGAACCATGATCTCCTCAAGGATATCGAGGCATTCTTTGAGAGGCGGGGGCTGATACTGGGCAAAAACAATCCGCGCCAGGCCTACATCCCGGAAGGTGCGATTCCGGTGCGCAATCCCGTGGGCACGGCACCGTCCTATATCGTGAAACATGGAAACAGTTATGTCATGTCCCTGCCCGGCGTGCCCAGGGAGCTGAAATACCTGATGCAAAACACGATTGAACCGTTTCTGCGAAAGGAATTCGGGATCAAGACCGTGATAAAAATCCGCATCCTCAAAACCGCAGGGACCGGGGAAAGCAACATCGACCGCGAAATCGATGATCTCGAGGAATCCTCCAACCCGACAGTGGGACTGGCCGCTCATGCAGGGACCATTGATATTCGCATTACTGCCAAGGCCGGGGACGAAAAAGAGGCGGAACAACTCATTGACGGAATGGAGCAGGAAATCCGCGGAAGAATCGGGACCATGATCTATGGTACGGATGATGACACCATCGAACAAATCGTTATCAATGAACTGATCGCACAGGGAAAGAGTCTGGCAGTTTTAGAGACCAATACCGGGGGAATGCTCTCTACCCGGTTGACATCCGTTCCCGGTGGTATGGAAATTGTCAAGCAGGGGCTGGTCATGTCCATGGCACGCGTGGGAAAAGAATTTTTGAAAGATTTTAAAGGTGAAAAGGGCGTGTCCGAAGAGACAGCAGAAGCCGTTTCACGCCACCTTCGGGAGAAGGCAGGGGTGGATGTGGGTTTTAGCGTTATCGGCGATGAGAGTCCTGAGGTGGG
>JAFDIX010000223.1 GCA_019307805.1 Deltaproteobacteria bacterium
TCACGGTTGAGCCGGCTCCTGGTGAAGCGGATGCGGGAGAAGAACATATCCTGCGGCCCCGGAGCCAAGAGCCCTTTGCCCGAGCACTTTATGGAGAGGCAGAGAGGGCTGTTGGACAGTATGCTGCCTTTTCTTCCGAAGGGCCTGGATTTCCAGGATTTTATTAACGAAGGAAGCTGCAATTTCTATGGCGCACCCACGGCCATTATACTCACCGTGGACCAGGTCTTTTCCAGCGCCAGGTTGACGGATATGGGAATTGTGGTGGGGTATCTCGTTCTGGCGGCCCATGCCCTTGGTCTGGGGACTTGTCCCATCGGTCTGATCACGGCATTTGATGATGAGATCAAAGAAGAGTTGAGTCTTGCGGATGAAAAAGAGGTGGTGATCGGCATTGCGCTGGGATATCGGGACCCGGATGCTCCGGTGAACAAGGCCAGGTCTGAGCGGGTGCCGTTGGCAGACCTCGTCAAATGGCGCGAGTAGAAGATTTTTTCTCACCACTGTTCAGAGGTCCATATCCGGGGAATGTGGATTCCAATTCATGGCAGGTTCATCTAAAATAGGTGTGGTGTTTTCATCGGGCTTTTTCGGCTTTTTTGCCCATGCGGGATTTCTCACGGCCATACGCCAATTGGGTATTGCACCATCCGGCTATGCCGGCGCCAGTTCAGGTGCCATTCTGGCTGCCATGGCCGCCTCGGAAATGACGGATGAGGCTATCAAGGGGCTCCTCTTTAATTTACAAAAGACCGATTTTTGGGATCCGGATCCCTGGAGCAAGATAATCAGCAGCGGCCTCAGGCTTTTCAGGGGGTACTCCGGGTACTTGAGGGGAGCAGGTTTTGAAAGACTCCTGGAGCAGATGCCCGTCAAGCGCATTGAAGACTGCGCGGTCCCCCTCCTCATTGTTGCGACCAACCTCACCCATCAAAAAGAAGAGTGTTTTACAGAAGGCAGCCTGGTCAAGAGTGTCCAGGCATCCGGGGCCGTGCCTGCGCTATTTCAGCCCGTGCAAATCAACGGGGCTCTTTATGTGGATGGCGGGATGGTGAACAAGGCGCCGGTTCAGGCCCTGGCCGATCTCGTTGAGCCTGACAGGATCATTGTTCATTTCATTGCCTCAGACAATCTCGAAGAAGAGGACAACCGCTTTTTGAAAAAGCGGATAACCCCCTGGCACATCCATCAGCTCTCCGTAAATATCTCCCGGCAGGAGGCCTACAAGAGGCAGTGTGACATGCTCAGAGAACAGGGCGTAGAGGTGATTGAGGTACGCACCAGTACCCCGAGCCTTGGTCCCAACAGCCTTGAAAAAGGGCCGGCTGTCCATGCAAAGGCGAGGGAGGCAACGCTTTTTGCGCTCTCGAAAAAGGGTTTTTAGAGAGGTTGTCTCTTAAGAAGAATCGTGATAGGTTTTAAGCGCTTAGCATGTTTAGGAATGGATATGCCCGTGAATCTGCAAAGTGTGATGGCGTGCATAACAATGCAGTTTCCCCGGGACAATAACCGCCTCTCACTGGGGGACCATTGAAAAAAATCTCCGACATCCTCCATTCCCTCAGCTTCAGGCTTATCTTCTGGGTGGGCCTGATCCTGCTGATTACTATCTCAACCTGGGCATATTTCAGCATTCAAACCCACAAGGAAAGGGCCTTTGACAATATCGTAGCCGAGGCCGACCGATTGGGGAATACCATCAAGCTGGGCACCCATTATGCCATGATGCTTAATTCCCGGGATGATATCAACCAGATCACAAAAAATATCAGCAAACAAAAAGAGATCGAGAACATACGCATCTATAACAAAGGGGGAGAGATAAAATTCTCAAACAGCCTTCAGGACGTCGATAAAACCACAAACATCAAGGCAGAGGCATGTTATATCTGCCACAAGCAGGAACCTCCCCTGGAAAAAATCAGCCTGTCAGAAAGGATACGGGTATTTGATTCGCCCGGCGGGTACCGGCTACTCGGCATTATCAGCCCCATCTATAATGAGCCGGGTTGTTCGACGGGACCCTGCCACGTCCATCCCGAGGACAAGAAGGTCCTGGGCCTCATGGATGTCGTTACTTCCCTCGAGTGCTCGGACAAAGAAATCCTGGCCTATCAAAAGGAGATCATCGCCCTGGCCATTATCATTTTTCTCGGGGCATCGGCGATCATTGCATTTTTTCTTTTGAGGTTTGTCAATCAGCCCATAAAAAAACTGATCACCGGTGCCCGCCATATAGGGAACGGGGACTATAATTACAAGGTCGACGTCATTGACAGGAATGATGAGATTGGGCAGCTGGGAACGGCCATAAACGAGATGCGCAAAGAAATAAGGGAAAAACAGGAGGAACTCAGTAAGCAGCGTGAGGAGTACCAGAATATCTTTGAACTTGTGCCATGTTATATTACTGTTCAGGACAAAAATTTCAAACTTCTGAGGTACAATCGCGATTTTGCGGAGCAGTTCGATCCACAACCAGGGGATTACTGTTATCACGCCTATAAAGGCCGTACAGAGAGATGCGAGATATGCCCGGTCGTGAAAACCTTTGAAGACGGGAAATCCCATTCCAGTGAAGAGGAAGGCATTAACAAGGACGGTACCCGGTCACACTGGTTGGTGAGAACGTCACCCGTCAGGGATGCAAATGGTGAAATTACAGCGGCCATGGAGCTGTCCCTGGATATGACCCAGATGAAACGACTGGAAGAGGAGGTCAAAAAATCAGAAGAAAAGTATCGGTCCATATTCAATACCATTCCGAATCCGGTTTTTGTTCTGGATGGGGAGAATCTCGAGATACTGGATTGCAATGACAGCGTCCAGGACGTTTATGGGTACGACAAGGATGATCTCGCGATGAGTCCATTCATGGATCTTTTTGCCGAAGGGGAAAGGGATCGTTATGCTACGGAAATAAAGAGATCCAATATCCTGAACCAGGTGCGGCACATTAAAAAAGACGGAAATACCATTTTTGTGAATATTCGGATATCCCCTTCCGAGTATGATGGCCGCGAAGTGCTGCTGGCCACCACCAGCGATATCACAAAAAGGCTTATGGCCGAGCAGCAGCTCATTCAGGCCAGTAAAATGACCACCCTCGGGGAGATGGCCACCGGGGTGGCCCATGAGTTGAATCAGCCACTCTCGGTGATCAAGACGGCGAGCAGTTTTTTGAAAAAAAAGGCAGATCGTTCAGAGCCCATAAAGGATGAGATTCTCAAAACACTCACCGAAGAGATTGACGGACATGTGGACCGTGCCGCAAAGATCATTAATCACATGCGGGAATTCGGGCGCAAGGCCGATGTGGATAGGGAAAGGGTCCAGGTCAGCGAGTCCCTGAATAGGGCCCTCGATATCTTCAGCCAGCAGTTAAAACTGAGAGAGATCGAGGTGATTAAGGAACTGGCGGAGGACCTGCCCCCTATCCTGGCGGATGCCAACCGGTTGGAGCAGGTCTTTGTCAACCTTCTGATAAACGCCCGGGATGCCATTGAAGATAAAATAGATAGTGTTGGCAGGAAAGATGTTGAGAAAAAGATCATTTTAAAAACCCGCCTACAAAACGGCTACGTGACCATTGAGATTCAAGATACCGGGGCAGGGATGCCGGAAGCATTACTGGACAAGATATTTGAGCCCTTTTTTACTACAAAGAAAGTGGGGAAGGGCACAGGTCTGGGGCTTTCCATCAGTTATGGTATTGTGCAGGATTATGACGGGTCCATAGAGGCGGAAACCCAAGAAGGCGAGGGAACCAAGTTTACCATACGATTTCCAGTTCCGAGCGAGGTCTAATGGCGCAGAAGATTCTTTTGGTGGATGATGAGGAGGGTATTCGTAGGGTTCTTGATATATCCTTGACGGATATTGGGTATCAGGTCTTTACCGCCGGCGATGGGGTAGAAGCCCTCGAGGTGTTCAAAAAGCAGCGGCCGCCAATTGTACTGACCGATATCAAGATGCCGGGAATGGATGGCATTGAACTCCTGAAGGAAATCAAGGAAGAAAATCCTGATACGGAAGTCATCATGATTACCGGGCACGGGGACATGGACCTGGCCATCGAGAGTCTGAAATTGGATGCGACGGACTTTATTACCAAGCCTATCAACGATGAAGTCCTGGAGATTGCCCTCAAAAGGGCCCATGAGAAGATTTCGTTAAAATCCCAACTGAAGGAATACACAGAAAACCTTGAGCAACTTGTTGAAGAGAAGACCAAACAACTGGTTGAAGCGGAGCGCCTGGCCGCTGTTGGTCAAACCGTGGCCGGGATGGCCCACGCCATCAAGAATATTACAGGAGGGCTCACGGGAGGTGCCTTTGTCCTGGAGAAGGGATTTGAACTGGACAACCAGAAATATCTTGGTCAGGGCTGGGACATGATCAAAGGGAATGTGGCAAAAATTAAGCACCTGGCCCTTGATCTGCTCAATTACGCCAAAGAGAGGGCGCCGGATTACCAGTTGTGTGACCCAAACAAACCACTCGAGGAGGTCTATGAACTGCTGCTTGCACGGGCCCGGGAATACGATGTGGAACTTATCATGGAACCGGACCGGAGTCTTCCCGAGGTCTGGTTTGACCCGGCTGCCATTCACCGGTGTCTTTTGAATTTGGTCACCAATGCCATAGATGCCTTTACCGATATCAGTTGCTCCAGCAGGGCGTGCAAGGTTATACTCCGATCCATAGGGTTGGAGGGATGGGCCGTCGAATACCAGGTGGAGGACAATGGCTGTGGCATGGACGGTGAGACCAGAAAAAAGGTCTTCCAGAGTTTCTTCAGTACAAAGGGGTCCCGGGGGACAGGCCTGGGTCTGATGATCACCAGGAAAATCATAGATGAACACGCGGGTGTCATTGAACTGGTATCTGACAAGGACAAGGGCACCACGTTTTATATCAGGCTTCCGAAGAAAAATATGCCCAGCCCCCCTGCATGAGTGTGGGTGGCCTGTTTTTTGCATTTGTCTCTGAGTAAGATCTAACCCATTTGAGCAAAGGAGCCCATCATGGTCGAATACAAAAACATTCTCTTTTGTACTGATTTGTCCGAGGATGCGCACATTGCCTTTCTTCACGCCCTCGATCTGGCCAAGAAATATGATGCCAAGCTACATATCTTTCATGTCCCCCACTCATCCTATGCCTATTGCAGGCATATCGTGGATGAGCATGTTCCTGCAGGGTCTGAAGGTGGTGAAAAATTTTTTGATGAAGAGGTGCAAAAGGTGGCGGAGGATGCACTCAAAGAGGAATATGAAAAGAGGTTGGGTGATTTTAAGAAATACACCTATATTGTCAAGAGCGGTTCCCCGGATGTGGAAATCATTCGATATGCCAAAAAAAATGAGATCGATGTGATCGTGATGGGGGCCTTGGGCAAATCGGAACAGGACCGACTGGTGCACGGAAGCACCGTGGCCAATGTTTCCAAGTTTGCCCATTGCCATGTGATTGCCATCCGGAACCCGGCAAAGCAGTTTACCCTGCCTGGGAGTATGTATTAAAGGCGCAAGGCGCAAGGCGCAAGGCATAAGGCTAAGGCAAAAGAGACAGGGCACAGGGCGCAAGGCATAGGGCAAAGAGTATTGGGCGCATGGTCCAGGGTGTAAGGTCTAAGGAAAAAAGGAGTTTGAAATGGCTAAAAAAGTTCTGGTTGTTGACGATGAACTGGATATGCGGATTTTCATTAC
>JAFDIX010000224.1 GCA_019307805.1 Deltaproteobacteria bacterium
AATGAGGGCTTTCCTTTGACCCCCAACTTTTGTTTTCCTTGAAAAGTTCTCAAGATCAGACATTGCTGGAAGTATTCAGGGGGATATACCGGGATCTCCTGCTGGAACGGACAGGCACCTGAAAAGGGGTATTGACTGCATGTTTTACTCGATCGCACTTTATGCATCTCTCATCATTTTTGGGATTGGACTGCTTTACAGGGTGTCCTCCTGGTTCCGCAGGGACATCGGGATTTACCCCGGAGAGAGCCGTCCTTTCTCAAGGGTATCTGCTGCGGTGAAATGCTCAAAGAAGATGCACTGCGCTGGGTCATGCATATGCTCATATACTGGGGGTTTATGCTCCTTCTTCTGATGCACGCCCTGGCCGGTCTCATCACAGAAAACCTTTTCGCCGATTACGTCGCCACCCTCAACCCCTTTATGTTCCTCCGGGACCTCTTCGGGTTCATGGTAATCATTGGAATAGGCATTGCCCTGTACCGGCGTTTTATTTTGAAGGTTCCTCGCCTGAAGACGGGTGCCATGGATCATTATGCCATCATTATTCTGGCCGTCATCATGCTGTCCGGGATTTTCCTGGAAGGAACCAAGATCCATTCCTATTCACGGTACCAGGAAATGGTGGAGGAATATGGGGATGCGGATGACGAAAAAGAGCTGAAGGCACTGGAATCCTACTGGGTTGAAAACTTTCTTGTGGTCTCCCCCAATGTGAAAGGGCCTTTTGACGAGGAACTTCTCAGCCAGGGCAAAGAACTCCACGAATTGAGCTGCGAGGCATGCCACTCATTGCCCGACTGGGCCTTTACCGGCTACGCTGCGGCTATTCTGACAAAGCCCTTTGCCCTGCAACTGGACCGCGCCCATCTCCCGACCATTTTATGGTATGTCCATTTTCTGGCCTGTTTCCTTGGCCTCGCCTATCTTCCCTTCAGCAAGATGATGCACATTATTGCCAGTCCCATCAGCCTTTTGACCAACGCAGTCATGGAAAAAGAAACCGCCCATTCGGCAAATATGGCGACAAAACAGGTCATGGAGCTGGACGCCTGCACCCATTGCGGCACGTGCAGTCTGAGATGCTCCGTGGCGGTGGCTTTTGACAAAATAGGCAATATGAACATCCTGCCGTCAGAGAAGATGGTCTCTTTGAAAAGGTACGTCGCCAATAAAGACCTCAATGGCGCGGAACTGAGGGCTGTTCAGGAAGGCATCTATCTCTGCACCAATTGTGACCGCTGTACGGTGGTCTGCCCGGTGGGTATCAAACTGAAGGATTTGTGGCTTTCCGTGAGGGAGGAGCTCATCCAGAAAGGGGATTGGGTGCCCCTGGTGCTGACTTCCTTTTCTTTTTATCGGGGCCTGAACCAGAAGGAACTGGATCAGGCGTCCTACCCAAAGCCCCTGGAGGGGGCCTGGGAGTCTGTTGCAGGGAACTTCCGGTTAATGAACACACCGGAGGAGGTGGTTCTCCTGAGCCCGATAGACAAGGGATTTAAAACCGAGGCAGACCGGTCCATTCAGGGCAATACCTATTCCTATTGCTTTTCCTGTGAGAACTGTACCACGGTGTGTCCTGTCGTGGAGAACTTTGAAAACCCCCAGGAGACCCTGGGCCTCTTGCCCCATCAGATCATGCGGTCACTTGGGCTCGGCGTGAAGGATCTGGCACTCGGCTCCAAGATGTTATGGGATTGTGTCACCTGCTACCAGTGCCAGGAGCACTGCCCCCAGGGTGTCAAGGTGACCGATGTCCTCTATGAATTAAAAAATCAGGCCATAAGGTCGGCAGGGGCAGCATCGGGTGAACCACCCGGGCAAAGTCGGCAGGAGAAAAGCGCGACATAGGGCAGCAGATTTACTTTGGTAAAAAATATGGTGGAAAGAAAATGAAATTCGCTTTTTTTCTCGGGTGCAACATCCCGGCCCGTGTTCAGCACTATGACATCTCCGCAAGGGCGGTTCTGGAAAAACTGGATGTCCGGGTGACGGATATCCGTGATTTTAATTGCTGCGGTTATCCCATGAGAAACGCCGATTTTGAGACCTATATCCTTTTCTCGGTGAGGAATCTGGCCCTTGCAGAAAAAGAGGGCCTCAATATGATGACCCTCTGCAAGTGCTGTTTCGGGAGCTTGAAAAAGGCAAACCATCTCGTGCGGGAAGATTCCGCCCTGATGGAAAAAACCAATAGTTTTCTGGCCGATGAGGGCCTGCAATACAAGGGGACGGTTGAAGTGACACACTTTCTCTCGGTCCTTCATGGAGAGATAGGAACCGCTGCCTTAAAGGAAAAGATCACAAAACCTTTCGCAGATCTCAAGATTGCCACCCACTATGGATGCCATGCTTTGCGGCCCAGCGACATTACCCGGTTTGATGATCCGGTGGCCCCCGTCATTTTTGATCAACTGGTGGAGGTCACCGGTGCCAAGAGCATCGAATGGCCCCTGAAGCTGGAATGCTGTGGAGCGCCCCTGCTGGGTATGAATGACGGGCTCTCCATGGATTTGACTGAAAAAAAACTGATGGACGGGAAAAACTCGGGAGCAGACTATCTTTGCGCCGCCTGTCCCTGGTGTCAGTTGCAGTTTGACCAGGTGCAGAAGATGATGCTTTCCATGCGCGGAACCAACCATCATCTGCCATGTATTATATACTCCCAACTCCTGGGGCTTGCCATGGGGGTGGACGGTGGCAGACTTGGAATGGGAATGAATGAGATGGACATCGGCGGAATCGAAGCCTATTTGTCCGAGGATGTCGCAACATAATATTTTTGAACCACAGGATTGGAAGAGCGAATGTCACAGGAAAAAATCGGTTCGGTGATGGTCATCGGTGGCGGTATCGCCGGAATGCAGGCGGCCCTGGATGCGGCCGATTCCGGGTACTATGTCTATCTCATTGAGCGGTCCCCGTCCATCGGCGGGATCATGTCCCAATTGGATAAGACGTTTCCCACCAACGACTGTGCCATGTGAATCATCTCACCCAAACTGGTCGAGGTCGGCCGGCACATCAACATCGAGCTTCTTACCTTGTCCGAGATCGAGGAGATCTCAGGGGAAGAGGGGAACTTCCGGGTCCGAATCACCCAGCATCCCCGCTATGTGGACATGGACAAGTGCATTGCCTGTGGCATATGCGCGGAAAAATGCCCCAAAAAAGTAATCAGTGAATATGATGAGGGTCTTGTCAAGCGCAAAGCCGCCTATGTGAGTTACGCCCAGGCGGTGCCCCTGAAATATGTGCTCGATCCCGATCAATGCATCTACTTAAAAAAGGGCAAGTGCAAGGCCTGCGAAAAATTCTGTCCGGCCGATGCCATCAAATTTGACGACGAGCGCAAGGACCTGACCCTTGACGTGGGTGCCGTGATTCTGGCCACAGGCTGTGAGGCCTATGATCCCCTTGTGCATGATGTGTATGGGTACGGGAAATCCCGCGACATCGTGACCAGTCTGGAATTTGAACGGATCCTCTCCTCATCCGGCCCCTATGGGGGACACCTGGTGCGGCCGTCGGACGAAAAAGAACCGGGAAAAATAGCCTGGCTGCAATGCATCGGGTCCCGGGATACCCACATCGGGGCGCGAAACTATTGTTCCTCGATCTGTTGCACTCAGGCCATCAAAGAGGCCATGCTTGCAAAGGAGCACAGCAAGGAGCCCCTGGACACGGCCATTTTTTATATGGATATCCGTACCCATGGAAAGGATTTTGAAAGGTATTATAACAGGGGCCGGGATGATGCCGGTGTACGGTTTGTAAAAAGCAAAATTACCAATATTGTTCCCGTTGATGAAACGGGTGGATTCCTCATTCGTTATATCGATGAAACCGGCAAAAGGGTGGAAGAAGAATTTGACATGGTGGTCCTTTCGGTGGGCCTGGGAGTGAGCAAGCCGGCGAAGGCGCTTGCCGAAAAACTGGGCATCGCGACAAACTCCTATGACTATGCCTCTGCCAGCAGTTTTGCGCCGGTGAAGACCTCTCGGCCGGGAGTCTATGTCTGCGGGGCCTTTGAGGGTCCGAAGGATATTCCTACATCGGTCATTGAATCCAGCGCTGCAGCAGGACTGGCAGGGAGCCGGCTCATTGAGGCCCGCTGGTCCCTGACACAGACCAGGGAGATACCGGAAGAAACCGATGTGCGGGGTGAACCTGTACGGGCCGGTGTTTTTGTATGCAGGTGCGGGACCAATATCGCCGCTATCGTGGATGTCCCCGCGGTGGTTGAATTCGCAAAAACCCTTCCCGGAGTGGTCTATGCAACGGAGAACCTGTTCAGCTGCTCCCAGGATACCCAGGAAGGTATGGCAGAGATCATCAGGGAGGAAAGGCTCAACCGCCTGGTGGTGGCTGCCTGTACCCCCAAGACCCATGAGCCCCTGTTCCAGGAGACCGCTTCCAGCGCCGGGGTCAACAAGTATCTCTTTGAGATGGCCAACATACGAAACCAGTGCTCCTGGGTACACAGCGGCGATCCTGAACTGGCCACGGAAAAGGCCAAGGACCTCGTGAGGATGGCCGTGGCCAAGGTGACGCTTCTGGAGTCCTTGACCGAACCTACGGTGGATATCAATCAGTCTGCGCTCGTCATCGGCGGCGGGGTTGCGGGCATGGCTGCATCAAGGACCCTGTCCCAACAGGGTTACCACACCTATCTCCTGGAAAAAAATGAATCCCTCGGGGGACAGGCTCTGCAGTTGCATGAGACCTGGCAGGGGGAAAATATCCAGACACATCTGGCCGCCATGATTGAAGAGGTGGAGTCAGATGAAAATATCGATGTCTTCCTGAACAGTGGCATTACAAAAGCGACCGGTTTTGTAGGGAACTTTGAAACAACGGTTCTAAAGGACGGCAATGAGGAGGTCCTCGAGCATGGTGTCACCCTCATTGCCTCCGGGGCCTCGGAACTCACACCGGAACAATATCTCCACGGTAAGGATCCCCGGGTCCTCACCGGATTGGAGCTTGATCGGAAATTTATCGACCGGGATGGAAGCCTGGCCGAGGTCAGTGCGGCCGTTTTTATTCAATGTGTCGGGTCCCGCATAGAAGAACGCCCCTATTGTTCGAAAATATGCTGCACCCACTCTGTCAAGAGTGCGCTGACCCTCAGGGAAATCAATCCGGAAATGGATATTTTCATCATCCACCGGGATATTCGCACCTATGGTTTGCGGGAGGACCTCTATAGAGAAGCCCGTTCCAAAGGCATACAGTTTATGCGATACGATCAGGATGCGGGCCTTCACGTAGAGGGAGAAGGGGATGACCTGTGTGTCAGATTCCGGGATACAGCGATAAGACGATCTATGGAGATCCGCCCGGACCTGCTTGTTTTGGCTTCGGCCATCGTTCCTCCCAAAGACAATCCCCTGGCGCAGCATTATAAGGTCCCGATTAATGATGACGGATTTTTTATGGAGGCCCATGTAAAATTGAGGCCTGTGGATTGTGCCACGGACGGGGTTTTTATTTGTGGCCTGGCCCACGCCCCGAAACCCATAGACGAGTCAATCGCCCAGGCCCAGGCCGCTGCCACAAAGGCGGTCACCCTTCTGGCAAAAGAGAAGATACAGGTGAGCGGCAATGTCGCCATCGCAGATCCCCTCATCTGCAGCAGTTGCGGCGTATGTGTGGATATCTGTCCTTTTTCAGCACCATCCTTCATAGAGGAAGGGCCCTTTGCGGGGAAGGCGGAAATCAATCCCGTTTTGTGTAAGGGGTGCGGTCTTTGTGTCTCCTCCTGTCGATCAGGGGCCCTCAATCTATTATGGCCATGATCAATGAGTGTTAGGGGGGTGTTCTCCCTTTTGGGATGTTTTAGCGCAGGAATTGGGAGAGATTGGAATTTATTCTTTGAATAGAAGTGATGCTGGATGCCGGATACTGGATACCGGTAAAAGACGAAGATCAGAGACCAGCATCTAGTATCCAGTAACCAGTATCCATAAACCATGAAAACCGGGAGTGAAGCATGAATGACTGGCAACCGAAGATCACGGCCTTTCTCTGCAACTGGTGTAGCTACGGGGCAGCCGATCTGGCAGGGGTAAGCCGCCTGCAGTATCCGCCCAATATCCGGGTCATCCG
>JAFDIX010000949.1 GCA_019307805.1 Deltaproteobacteria bacterium
AAAGGGGCAGGTGCAACCGTGAAATTGCACCTGCCCCTTTTTTCATTTTAGGCAAATTAATAATTTTGGCTCACTCAAGTCACTTCTTTCCGGCCTTTCTTTTCACCCCGCCGGCCAGTTCCTCGTACAGACGCATGACAACCGTGGCATCCTTATTGTCCCATCCCCGATGATGCGCCCCGAGCATGAACTGTTTATACAGCCCCCCCATGGGCAGCATTACGCCCAGTTCCTTGGCGCTGTCCAGTGCGAGGGTGAGGTCCTTGATGCTGATCCACAAGGCCCCTTTGGGCTTGAAGTCTCCCGCCAGCATATCCTGCCCCCTGGCCTTTATCACGTCACTTCCGGCCGCTCCGGAAATCAGTGTATCCCAGACGACCTCTGCATCGAGACCTGCCTTGAGACCCAGGGTAAGGCCTTCAACCGCGGCGGCCTGGTTCAGGAAGAGGGTATGGTTCACCACCAGCTTCAACATGGCCGCATCACCGCTCTTCCCCGCATACACGGTTTTCTTACCGACCTGATCCAGTACCGGCTTGATCCTGTTGAAGATTGTTTTCTTCCCACCGACCATGAACACCATATTCCCCAGTTTGGCCTGATTCGCAGCACCCGAGACCGGAACATCCATCCAGTGGACGCCCTTTTTTTCCATTCGCTGGGCCATGGCCCTTGTCGCAGAAGGGGGGACAGTCGTGCAATCCATCACGATCTGGCCCTTACGTAATACCCCTGAAATTCCATCTTTCCCCTCTACAACGGCCTCCACAATATCCCAGTTGGGAAGGGACATCATAACGAGTTCCCGCCCCTTTGCCGCCTCTCTTGCGGATTTTGCCGGTTTGAGGCCCAGCTTTGCGAGGGCGGATACTCTCTTTTTTTCGACATCATAGCCTTTTACATCATAGCCTGCCTTCAAAAGGAACTTTGTCATGGGCGTTCCCATGGCCCCAAGACCTATGAATCCAACTTTTTTGATAGTCATCTGCAGCAACTCCTCTCAATACGTGCGGCTTCTTAGAAACAAGTAGTCTTTCATCAAAGATGAATCAGGTAAGACCCAGCATGACCCCGATATTTTCACACATGATCTTTTCCTGCAGATTTTCATCCTCCACCGCCGTCTTCACCGAGCCAACGGGATCCGTATCCATCATATCATAGGGATAGTCCGTCCCCATAAACACGTGCCCTTCGGGCATGATATCCAGGACAAAGCGAAGGGTGTCCGGCCGGAAGGTAATGGTATCCACGTAAAAATTTTTCAAATAGTGAGAAAATGAATGCTCACAATGCTCCCGGGATTCGGGTCGCTCTGACTGTCCGTGTTCTATTCTGCCCAGCAGAAAAGGCAACACACCGCCGGCATGGGAGAGGCAGATCTTCAAATTGGGATACCGGTCAAATACCCCCCCGAATACCAGTTTGGCGGCAAAAATTGCGGATTCCATAGGGTAGGCCAGGAAATTGGTGAGGTAATAATTGGCCACCCGCTCGATTCCTGATGGATCATTGGGATGGACGACAATGGGGATATCCAACTCCTCCACTTTCTGGAAAAAGGGGCCGAACTGCTCCTCATCAAAGCCATGCCCGTTGACATTGGTTCCCATGGCAACACCTTTCATGTCCAGTTTATCGACACAGTAGGTGAGTTCCTCTACTGCCAGGTCCACATGCTGCAGAGGAAGGGTGGCCAACCCTAAAAGATTATCAGGGTGCGCTTTGACTCCCTGGGCCGTGTATTCGTTGACCATGCGAACCAGTTCTGCGGCCGCGTCACGGTCCGCCCAATAGAAAAACATGGATTGAGTGGGCTGCAGAAGACCCAGGTCCATCCCTGCTGCCTTCAGGTCTGCCACATTCTCATCAAAGTCGCACATCTATCGATTTTTCAGGGTCCAGTTTCTGGGCAACCTCGATCGCCTCCAAATACGCCATATGCCGATGTCCATCAATCTTCTTTTTACCCACAAGTCTTCCTCCTTCTTCGCTACCCAAGAATTTGTTTCAATGTGACCTGCTGTCCTGTCTTGGCTGATTCTATAGCGGCCCTGATATAGGCAAGGGCGATGAGGGCCCCTTCCCCATCCGTCTCCGGCCTTTTCCCTGTCTTGATACAGTCGGCAAACTCGTCCACCTCTTCCAACACAGGATTCCCTATTTCCAGCGGCAGATCTATGGAGCCTGTCTTCCCCTTCTCAAAGATCTCCACCCTGGTATCATTGTCGATCAACTGCCATCGAAGCAGGTATTGCTCAAAGGGCAGTTCCTTCAAAGTAATGCTGCAACGCAGATTGGCCTTTGTTCCATAGGCGTATATATAGCAGGCCCGTGGTGAGGCGTAGTTGGAACCCAAATAGCCCAGCACACCGGATTCGAACCGACAGACGGTCGCCCCCACATCCTCTACCGGAGCCTCGATGTAGAGCTTGTTAAAATAGGAAAACACGCTGTCTACAGGACCCAGAAAATGGTTGAAGAGGTCCACGAAATGGATACCCATGGTCATGAGGCCTCCGGCAGGGCATCCTGTGTCATCACCGCGCCACCGAA
>JAFDIX010000950.1 GCA_019307805.1 Deltaproteobacteria bacterium
GCCGCCCAAGCAGGAACCGGCCCCACAGGTGGAAACCCCACAGCAGGCAACGCAAACAAAACCGCCCGCTGTAGGCACTGCGCCCCAACCAGCCCCCCCTGCCACCACGCTGGAACCGGGACAAGACCCCACCCATCCCACAATCGATGAGAAAGAAATCGTCGTTGATACTCCGCTTTATAGGGCCCTGTTTTCCTCCGCGGGAGCAGGCCTCAAGAGTTTCAAACTGAAAGAGTACCATGATGCTAAAGATCCGGCCTCCCCCATGGTAGAACTGATCAACCCGGAGGAAAAGGGGAGTAATTATTTAAAACTGGCCTTTGCCCCCCAAACCGGCTCCTCTCTTCAAACTGTCCGATACCGGGTCAATGAAGAAGCAGTGACCCTGGGCCCTGATTCCGCTCCCAGAGACCTGATATTTACCGGGACCACCGCGGATGGGCTGAACATCACCCAGACCTTTCGTATTGACCCGAGTCGCTACCTCGTGGAACTGACGGTCACGGTGGAAAATCCGACCCCAAATGAAATTACCGGGAATATAAGGGCCTTCTTAAGAACCACGCCCCCCCTTGAAAAGAGTAGCTATTATGCATTTGTGGGCATGGCCCTTCTGGTTGATGACAAACTGGAAACCCTTGAACCCGATGATCTGGAGGAGAAACAAAGTTTCTCGGGCCGGGTAGAGTGGATGGCCTATGAAAGTGAATACTTCATGCAGGCCGTGATCCCGGAGAATGCGCCCAAGGCGGCCATCTCTGCCCAATCCGTCACCGAAGGCGCTCTGGAGGCCTCCTATATCGGCCCTCCCCTCTCCCTGGTTCCCCAGGGGACGACGAAGGCCCGTTTTACTCTCTATTGCGGGCCCAGAGACCTGACCATTCTCAAGGAAACGGGCAATAATCTTGACCGGGCCATCAATTTTGGATGGACCGATATCATTGCAAAACCCCTGCTTTACACCCTGCGGTTCTTCAACGATTATGTAAAGAACTGGGGGATTTCCATCATTCTGCTCACTATCTGCATCAAAATCATATTTTGGCCGCTCACCCATAAAAGCTACAAATCCATGAAGGAGATGCAGAAATTACAGCCCTTGATGGCCAAAATTCGAGAGAAGCATAAAAACAGCAAGGAACAGATGAATAAAGAGCTCATGGCACTCTACAAGACCTACAAGGTCAACCCTTTTGGAGGGTGCCTGCCCATGGTCATCCAGATTCCTGTTTTCTTTGCCCTTTTCAGAATCCTGGGAGCTTCCATAGAGTTGCGGCACGCCCCTTTCATGCTCTGGATAAACGACCTGTCCGCTCCTGATCGCCTCTTCCATTTCCCATTTGAAATACCCTACATGGAACAGCCCTCCGGTATTCCCGTGCTGACCCTGCTTATGGGGGCCTCCATGTTTATCCAGCAGAAAATGACACCGACGCCGGGGGACCCTTCCCAGGCCAAAATCATGCTTCTCCTGCCCGTTGTTTTCACGTTCCTGTTCATTAATTTTCCTTCCGGGCTGGTGCTCTATTGGCTGGTCAACAACGTGCTGTCCATCGGACAGCAATATCGGATCAAGAAAAGTGTATAAGTGTTTGGAGGACAATCATGACAGAGTATGAATTTGAAGGGAAAACCACTGAAGAGGCCATTCAAGTAGCATCCCGTGAACTGGCTATTCCCGAAGAGGACTTGAGTATTGATATTATAGAGCCCGGATCCGGGGGCATTTTTGGCCTGGTCGGCGGCAAAAAGGCCAAGATCAAAGTAGTGATCGAGGCTGAGGAACAAGACGAATACACAGAGGATGGAACGGACGATGGAATCCAACTGGCCAAGGACGCATTGGAAAATATTCTGGCCCGTATTCCCGTAGAGGCTTCTGTGCCTCCTGATTGGGCGCAAGGGAAAGACCCTGGATGCCCTTCAGTTTATTGTAAATAAAATTGTAAACAAGGCCATGGAAAGGAAGATGCATGTCGTCGTTGACTCTGAAAACTACCGCAAGAGAAGGGAAGAGTCTCTGACACAACTGGCCCTCAAAATCGGTGACAAGGCGAAGCGAATCAAAAAACCTGTGGCGACCAACCCGTTGAACCCCCACGATCGAAGAATCATTCACCTGACCCTCAAGGAGGACGACGCGTTGGACACGAAAAGTCGTGGAGACGGGCTTTTGAAAAAAGTACTCGTTATCCCCAGAGATAGATAAACACAATTCTTAAACCCGTAAACCCGGTCAATGACAACCCCTTGAAATGGGTTTTCTGTCCCATTCCCCTTTTCCCATGCCCTATGACCATCTCAGAAAGGATACCATTGCCGCCATTGCCACGCCCATTGGGCAGGCGGGGATAGGCATCATCCGGGTCAGCGGCCCCGAGGCCCCAAGGATTGCTGAAAAGATCTTCAGACCCGGCAAAGCCACTAGGGCCCTGGAGAGCCGCCGGCTCTATCTCGGGCACCTCCTTGACCCGTCCACCGGTGCGCTGATCGATGAAGTGCTCCTCACTGTGATGAGGGCACCACACACATTCACCCGCGAAGATGTGCTGGAAATTCATTCCCACAGTGGCACCCTCCTTCTTTCCAGGATACTCCGGATGATCCTTGGTGAGAATGTAAGACTTGCAGAACCCGGGGAGTTCACTTTCCGCGCCTACATGAACGGAAGGATAGACCTCACACAGGCCGAAGCCATTATTGACCTGATCAACGCAAAATCTGAACGGGGGCTGCAATTGGCCTCCCAGCAGATCAGGGGGGGGTTCAAAAAGGATGTGGAGGGATTGCGCCAGACGGCGATCACCATCCTGGCCCAACTGGAGGTGGCCATTGATTTTCCGGAGGAAGAGGATGGGGCGTTTCAGGGAGAAGAGATCGCCCTGCGGGTAAAAGAGGGCCTGATTCAACCCATTGAGGAAATCATGGCCACCCACATGCAGAGAAAAATCTGGGTAGATGGAATTCAAACCGTGATCGCCGGCTGTGTGAACGTAGGGAAATCCAGTCTCCTGAATCGACTGCTCAACGAAGAACGTGCCATTGTCACGCCCATCCCCGGAACAACCAGGGACATTATTGAATCGACCATTCACATCAAGGGCATTCCTCTCCGCCTTATGGATACGGCAGGTTTCCGGGAGGTAGAGGGGGAAGTGGAAAAAATCGGCATCCGCCTGGCAGAGCAGAAGCTGGCTGAGGCCGATCTCTCCCTGATCGTTTTGGATCAGAGCCGTTTCCTGAATGATGAAGACCTGGATATCATCGCCAGGGGAAAAAAGGGAAAAAGCCTGATCCTCCTGAACAAAATCGATCTCCCATCCATGGTGGATGAAAATGCATTGGCCTCTGCAGCCGATGGAATTCCCTTGGTCAAAATATCTGCCCTGACGGGTGAAGGCATGGAAGATCTCTGCCAGGCCATAGAGGATGCGGTGGTGGCGGGAGAAGGGGATCTGGGGACC